>JBDSAR010000510.1:0-5071 GCA_039922035.1 Chthoniobacteraceae bacterium | reverse complement strand
GCCGATGCCATGCGTGTGGCCGTGCAGGCTGTGTTGTCGTCGCCGGCGTTTCTTTTCCTCACCGAACCGGTGCGCACCAACGCGCCAAAGGTGCGCCCACTCGACGACTTCGAACTCGCCTCGCGCCTGAGCTATTTCCTCTGGTCCAGCGCGCCCGATGAGGAACTGCTCTCCAGCGCCCGCGCCGGAAAGCTGCACGACGCCGTGACGCTCGAAGCACAAACCCGCCGCATGTTGCGCGACCCACGAGCGCGGGAACTGAGCGAGTCGTTCGCCGTGCAATGGCTCCGCCTCGATCAGCTCTACACCTCGAAGCCGGACAAGGAGCTGTTCAAATCCTTTTACTCCGGCCCGCAGGGCAAGGATACGCTGCACGGCGCGATGCTCATCGAGGCGCTGCTCCTCTTCGAGACCGTGATGACCGAGGACCGCAGCATCCTAGATTTCATCAATGCCGATTACACCTGGCTCAATCCCCGTCTCGCTAAACTCTACGGCATCTCGCTCGATGCCAACGTAACGACGGATGTTGCAATCGCAGCAGGCCAGCCAAATCGAGAACTCAAGACGAGCGACAAGGACTCGAACAATCACTGGCACCGCATCGCGCTCACCGACAAATCGCGCGGCGGCTTTCTCACCATGGCCGCACCGCTCACCGTCACCTCGCTGCCCTTCCGCACCTCGCCCGTGAAGCGCGGCGCATGGCTGCTCGAAACCGTTTTCAATCGCCCGCCGCAGGAACCGAAGGTCGCCTTCGCCGTCGAGAACGACACGAAGGAGGAAGCGCAGAAGCTCAACATCCGCCAGCGTTTCGAGGCGCACCGAAGCAAGGCCGCTTGCTACTCCTGCCACATCCGCCTCGATCCGCCCGGCTTCGCCCTGGAGCGCTTCGACGCCGTCGGCGCCTGGCGCGACACGGATGGCGGAGAGCCAGTGGATGCCCGCAGCGAATGGAACAGCCGCGCCTTCGACGGTCCCGCGGAGTTCAAAGCCGCACTCGCCGCGAAGCCGGAAGAGTTCGCACGCGGCTTCATCGAGCATCTGCTCAGCTACGCGCTCGCTCGCAAACTGGAAGTCTTCGACCTGCCGACCGTGGCGGATATTCAGCGCGCCAGCGCGGCCGACGGCTACCGTTTCAGCCAAGTCGTTTTGCACATTGTCAGCGCGTTCCCATTTCGAGAGACGCGGAATCTCGCGACGGACACAGATGCCGGCCTACGATCGGGGCACTGATCGCGTCCGCCGAGAATCGGCCACCCGCGGCGCGCGTTCCCGCGATGAAAAAGGTTCACGGCAGCAACGAACCATCAAACGTGTATTCTCGCTAAGCTGTCCGGCGACCTCCGCACGGAAGTTGTCAAAAAGTGAAGCAAGACACGCCGAATATACCGCCTGCTTACGTTCCCGCCGCTTCGCCCCGGCTGGCTATTGCCATCGTACGTCCTCGCTGAACTCAACAGCCGCTCGACCTCGCTGCGAGGAACCAGAATCCGCCCGCATTGCGTGTCGCCTTAACGGTGCTGTGGCCGAGCTGTCGGTAGACCCACGTCTGAAGTTTTCCGGTCGGGGCCAGCGGAATGCGCGCTCGGGCTGCAAGCCCGCATTTCGCAGAAGCGCCGACCATTTTGAGAAGAAGCGCTTTCTCGGCAAAGGTGAGAATCGAAGCGGAAGCACATCAATGCGAAACGGGCGCTGCCTTGAATCGCATGGCACGGAGATGGAAGGAGGGTGGACTACTCCGCGCCTGCCCGTTGAATACCGAATCAGCCGCTTTTGGTCCTCGGTCCGGGTGTTCGGAGTTTGACTGTCGCGGGCCGCTGGAAAGACTGCGCCTGATGAAATCCCTCAAGCTGCTGTTCGCGCTGTCGTCATTCGCATTCACCTGCACCGGCTCGGCTGCAGATCCCACTTTCACAAATCCGACGGAGGCGGGCGCAGACTTTCAATTGCAGGGAGAATACTCGGGAGAGAAATGTGGCGCACAGGTGATCGCGCTGGGTGAGGGGAAGTTTCATCTCGTGGGCTGGGGCAATGGGCTGCCAGGCGAGGTGGCGGACGCGGAACGGAAGCAAGAGATTGACGGTGCGCTGGAAAATGGCGCGGTGCATTTCAAGAATGAGGACTGGGATGCGGTGCTGAAGGACGGCGCGCTCACGGGGACGAACAAGGACGGCACGATCCGTGTGCTGAAAAGGATCGAGCGCAAGTCGCCGACGCTCGGTGAAAAGGCCCCATCGGGAGCGACGGTGCTTTTCGACGGGGCGAATGCGGATGCCTGGAAGAATGGAAAAATGGACAAGGACGGGAACCTCGAGTGCGGCACCGTGAGCAAGCAGGAGTTTGGCGATTTCACGGCGCACGTGGAGTTCCGCACGCCGTTCAAACCCACGGCACGCGGGCAGGGGCGGGGGAACAGTGGCGTGTATCTCCAGGATCGCTACGAGGTCCAGGTGCTCGATTCCTTCGGACTCAAGGGAGAGAACAACGAGTGCGGCGGCATCTATACGAAGCACAAGCCGAAGGTGAACATGTGCTTTCCGCCGCTGAACTGGCAGACGTATGACATCGAATTCGAGGCAGCGAAATGGGATGCGGACGGGAAGAAGACGAGGAACGCGATCGTGACCGTGAAGCACAATGGCGTGCTCATTCATGACCATGTGCAAGTAGATGCCAGCACGGGATCATCGGGGCGCAAGGACGGCCCTGGGCCCGGGCCGTTCCAGCTCCAGAATCACGGAAACCCGGTCGTCTTCCGCAATATCTGGGTGCTGGAAAAACGGTAGTCCGGCGGCCTTGGGTTTGCGCGTGCAATCTGTGGCGTGCGCTGGTGTTTGCTTCAGCGGATGTTCCAATCGCCGAGTCCGCCCGCATAGAGAAATGCCGAGGATGCACCTCCGTGATCGTCCATATACCACACGGCCACCTGGCCCGCATTGTTCTGGAAAAGAATGTCGTAAGTGCCGTCGCCATTGATATCCGCCGTGCTCTTTATCTTCCAATCTCCGAGTCCGCCGCCATAGAGGAATCGGGAGCCCGTCCGCAGACCGCTTCCAGTGGAGAAATCCACGCCATTCCCTGTGCCGTCGAGGGACCACACGTAAATCTGGCCGGTCGTGTGCTGGAACATGAGGTCCGGGGTGCCGTCGCCGTTGACGTCATCGCATGCCACCACCCTCCAGTCGGCCAAGCCGCCGCTGTAAAGGAAGTGTGAACCCGGCTTGAGGCCACTTCCCGTGGAGAAATTCACGTCATCCCCGGTCCCGTCGAGGTACCACGTGTAGATCTGGCCGACGCTGTTCTGGAAAATGAGGTCCTGAAGTCCGTCGCCGTTAACATCTGCACAGGCGACGATTCTCCAGTCGCCCAAGCCTCCTCCGTAAAGATAGTGCGAGCCCGGTTTCAGGCCGCTTCCCGTGGAAAAATCCACGCCATGCCCGGTGCCGTCGAGGAGCCACACGTAAATCTGGCCGACGCTGTTCTGGAAGATGAAATCTGCAAATCCGTCGCTGTTCACGTCTGCACAGGCAACGACCTTCCAGTCCCCGAGCCCGCCGCCGTAGATGTAATCCGAGGATTTGGCTCCTCCATGATCATCCATGTACCACGCGACCATTTGCCCTGCATGGTTCTGAAAAACGATGTCAGCCTTGCCGTCCCCATCGATGTCGCGGGAACGATCCCCCTGGTAGCGCACGAGCGAAAAATCGTCATTGCTTCCGTTGCCTGAGTAACCGGCCACGATGACCTTCCCATCGCGCTGCACCGCCATCCCGGCACCGTGGCCACCGCGTGTTGTGACCTTGCCACCGTGATTGAACGCATCGTCAAGGGACCCATCGCCACGGTAGCGCACCACAGCAAAATCATGCCCGGCTCCGTCATCGGAATATCCGCCCAGCAGGATTTTCCCATCGCGCTGCACCGCCACGCTGGCAGCGCTGTCGTCCACGCTGCCGATGGACGTGATCACTTTTCCGCCGCTGCCGAAGCCCGTGTCCAGCGCTCCGCTCACCGTGTAGCGCGCTGCCGCAAAGCGGCCCCGGCTGCCGTTTTGGGAACGCCCGGCGAGCACAATTTTTCCGTCTCTCTGAACCGCCACGCCATAGGCATCATCAAGTCCGCTGCCGATGCTGGTGGTCGCCTTGCCCGTGGTGTTGAAACTCGCGTCCAGGCTTCCATCCCCATGGTAGCGCGCCAGCGCGAATGCATCCTGAGTCGGGGAGAGACTCGAATGCCCTCCGACGACGATTTTTCCATCATCCTGCAGCGCCACGCTTCTCCCGAAATCATCGCGACTTCCGATGGCTGTGGTCACTTTTCCGTTGGCCCCAAAAGAAGTGTCGAGCGCCCCTGTCGCGGTGTAGCGGACCAGCGCAAAGTCGTCCTTGCTTCCGTTAAATGTGGTCCCCGCCACGACAATCCTCCCGTCCTCCTGAACGGCCACACTGTAGGCGTCGTCCAGACCGCTCCCGATGGAGGTGATCACCTTGCCTCCCGATCCAAATCCAGTGTCCAGGCTTCCATTCGCATTGTAGCGCACGAGCGCAAAGTCATCATTGGGCGAACCAGCGGTCCCTCGGTCGGAGTAGCCTGCGACGACGATTTTCCCATCACTCTGGACGGCCACACTCTGGGCGGAGTCATTCCTGCTCCCGACCGCAGTGGTCACTTTGCCGCCGGTGCCAAATGCATTGTCCAGGCTTCCATCCGAATTGTAGCGGGCCAGTGCGAAGACGTTTTGGGTGCCATTGTTTGAAGTCCCCACCACAAGCATCTTTCCGTCGGCCTGCACCGCCACGGCGGCACCGGAATCATTGCCGCTGCCCAGGGCGGTGATTACTCTTCCACCGCTGCCGCAGGAATCGTCGGGTTCACCCTGGCGCGCGTTTCCGTGTGTGGTTGCGAGAGCGATCGCGAAGATCGTCGCCATCGTGCGAGTGTTGATGAGTTCGTTTTTCATACGGCACGAATTCGCGAAACTCATCGCGGCACGCAATCAACTGATCGTATCGGATCTGTTACATGCCATGCACATGCGGCGTGCTGGGCACCGACAGTCCTCTTC
>JBDSAR010000509.1:0-6004 GCA_039922035.1 Chthoniobacteraceae bacterium | reverse complement strand
GACCTGTGTCGTCGTAATCGTCGGTGCCACTTTCGCGCCCGCGGGTTGCATCTTGGTGCGCGCCCCATTGGCGGTGGCGCGCGCCCCTGTGAAGATTTATCAGGGTGTCAGGAGACATCAGGACCGTATCGATGCCAAGAAGTGGAGAGAAGAGCAGAGCGCGGAGAAGAATGCGGCAGCGAACCAGGGCCGGGAGATCGATTCCGCTCAGCGTGAGCGGCCGGTGCCGCCGCCGACATTGCCGCCTCAGTAGTCGAGGGAGCAATTCAGCCCCGTGGCGGAATGCATGGTCAGCGTTCGGAGGCTTCCGTTTACCTCCCTCGCTCCGGCTTTCCGATCCTAAACATTTCCAGGACCGCGTCGCGTGCGGCCCCGTGATCCACGATGGGGAGCGGGTAGCCTTTTGCGATGGGGATGCCGGGTGGCGGCTCGCAGAGTTTCGCGGCTGGCACATCGCGCAGTTCGGGCACCCAGCGTTTGATGTACGCGCCGCCGGGGTCGAAGCGCTTCGTCTGCGACCACGGGTTTTGGATGCGGAAGTACGGTGCCGCGTCGGTGCCCGTGCTCGCGCTCCACTGCCAGCCGCCGTTGTTGCTCGCGATTTCGCCATCCACGAGCAGGCGCATGAAATGGCTCTCGCCGTGCATCCACCAGATGCGGAGATCCTTCGTGAGAAACATCGCGGTGATCATGCGGAGGCGATTGTGCATGTGGCCGGTCGCGGCGAGCTCGCGCATGCCGGCGTCCACGATGGGGAACCCGGTGCGGCCTTCGCGCCACGCGTCGAAGTCTGCGCGCGCCGCGGCATCGCGGCTCCACGCATTCTCATCCTCGGGCCGCCAATGCGCGCGCCACGGCAGCCTGCGCGTGTCCTCTTGGAACTCATGCTCCAGCACGTCCGGCGAATGCCAGATCACCTGGAAGTAGAATTCGCGCCAGATGAGTTCGTTGATGAACGTCGCGACGCCCTGCTTGTCCGAGGTCGTCTTCGCCTCCGCGCTCGCGCGGCGGCATTCGCACAGCACTTCGCGGATCGAGAGCAGGCCGTGGCGGAAATCCTGCGAGAGGCGTGAGGTGCCATCTTCGGCAGGCAGGTCGCGGCGTTGCCCGTAGAAAAAAACAGGGCCGTCGAGAAAATGCGCCAGCCGTTTGCGCGCGGCGGCTTCGCCGGGTTCGATGATCTTCGCGCTGCCCGTGATTCCCCAGTGATCGAGCGTGGGGAGAGATTCGCCTTTCACGCCGTCCGGCAGCGCGATTCGCACGACGGTTTTGCCGACGGCTGGCTCGGGCAATTTGCTCCACGCTCTCGCATACGGCGTGAAGACACGGAACGGACGGTTCTCGCCCGTGAGCACTTCATCGCGTTCGTGTGCAGCCGCATCCTTGAAACCATGCACGGAGATGCCTGCCTTTTGCGCCATTGCCTCAATGCGCCGCTCCATCTCGCGGCCAAACGGATCGGGATCGCGGTTGAAGTAGATCGCGCTCGCGCCGGTCTCTCGCGCGAGCATTTCGAGCACGAGGTCCGCGCGTCCGCTGCGCACGATCAGCCTGCCGCCTTTCATCTCCAGATTCCTGTGCAGTGATTGCAGCGAGCCGCAGAGGAATTCCTGCCTCGCTGCGCCGCACCAGTGGTGCGAGCCGTTCCATTCGCTCGCGACATACACGGGCACGACCTGCGTGTGTGTGGCGAGCGCGGCGTTCAGCGCGGTGTTGTCCGTCAGCCGCAGATCGCGGCGGAACCAGTGGAGGGCGATGCTCATGGGAACCTCTTCATACGAGCCCGCGGTGACCGCGGTTGCCCGAAAAATGCTACGCCTTGCCGTGGCGCGTGCGGCCGGCGAGCGCGCGGTTCAGCGTGAGTTCGTCCGCGTGTTCGAGGCCGCCGCCCGCGGGGAGCCCCTGTGCGATGCGTGTGACGCTGACGGGAAAGGGCTGGAGGAGTTCCGCAATGTAGTTCGCCGTCGCGTCGCCCTCCACGTCCGTGCCGAGTGCGAGGATGACTTCGGAAAAATGTGCGTCCTGCACGCGCGAGATGAGCGATGCGATCCGCAGGTCGTCGGGCCCGATGTGATCGAGCGGCGAGATGCGTCCGCCGAGCGCATGGTAGCGCCCGCGGAAGACGCCGGTGCGTTCGAGCGGCAGGATGTCCGTCGGCTGCTCGACGACGCAGAGCAGAGCGTTGTCGCGGTCAGGCGCGGCGCAGAATTCACACAGCGGCTCCGTCGTGAAGAAGCCGCACTGCGGGCACGCATGGATGTGATCGCAGACCGCGATCGTCGCCGCTGCGATGTCACGCGGCCGTGCATCACGCGCCTGCACCATCCACAGCGCGATGCGCTCGGCGCTGCGCGGGCCGATGCCGGGCATGCGCTTCAACTCCGCGATCAGCGCCCGGATCGCCGCGGGATATTCGACGCGTTTCACAGCCGTGAATTGGCCCAGCCGAGCGCGGGCAGTCCTGCCTGCATCTGCTCGATGCGCCGGATGTAAAATTCCACCGCGCCGTCCGTGCCGTATTTTTCGCGCGTCTCCATGAAGGTCACGAGCGCCCGATCGAGGAGGTTCCCTCGGAAATAGACGACGCCTTTCCAGAAAAGATCACGTCGCGCGCGCTGAGGCTCGGAGAGCTGATCCTTGTGCGTGATCAGCTCATACACTTCCTCGCGGCTCGTGCCGTCGGGATAGCGCTGGATGAGTTCCATGGGACGCACCTCGATGGCTTCCTCGGCGAGTGCAAACGTGCGCGAACCGATGAGCACGCGGGTGCCGTAGATCGAATTCGCCGCGCAGAGCCGACGCGCAAATTCCACCGGCTCGCCGGAAACGCTCAGCGCACCGAGTCGTCGTGAGCCGTATGCGGCAAAGATGATGTCGCCACTGTTGATGCCGAGCCGCCAGTCGAAGACCTTGCCCCACTTGTCGAGACACTCGCGGTTCACGATGTCCAGTCGCGAGGCGAGTTCAAGCGCCGCCTCGCACGCGATGCGTCCGTGCTCCGAATCGGGCAGCGGTGTTCCGAAGACGACGCGCAGACTTTCCCCGTCGCACTCGTCGAGGTAGGCGCCGCGCTCCACGAGAAAGTCCGCGGCATTTTCGAGGAAGGAGTTTGTCAGCGCCACGTAGTTGTCCGTGTGCATCGTCGCGAGGAGTTCCTCGTGGTTGAAAATCTCGCACACGACCACCGTGGCCTCGCGCAGCTCGCCCTCGAATTTCAGCGGCATGTTGCCATCCACGAGCTTCGCAAACGTGCGCTTTGAAACACGGTCTCCGAGCATTTGCTGGAGCATCCGCTTCCTGCGCCCGGCAGCGCTCTGCGCAAATGCGAAGGCGGCTCCCGTCGCGACGAGGATCGCGGTGATGCTCGCGAACGGCGAAAAATACGCGTCGTGGAGATTCGCGACCCACGTGGCCGTCACCGTCTCTGCGAGCACCGCGAGGGCGATGCCGAGCTTCAGCGGGATGCGGTTGAGATCGATCACCGTCCACGCGATGCCGAATGAGAGCAGCAGGATGAGGAAATACTGGAGCCCGCGCTCGACGACGGGCGGCGACGGGCGGTCGAGGAAAACCGCCAGCGATGCATCCAGCCGCGCAAAGGCGTGCATTTCAAAAAGCAACGCCACCAGCAGCGCGGTGAGGGCTCCGCAGATCAATGTGGCCTTGAGGTATCGCACGTCTGCTCATGTATCACGCAGGTTTCGCGGCGCGCAACCTCCGCGGTCAATTTTGCGCACCACCGCGGAATGGCGATTGATCCTCGACGGTGCAGGCGCGGCCCGGTTTCGTTCGCGCAGCCTTCCACGAGCCCATGACATTCCAGCGTGAATCCCTCGCGAAAAAAATGGCCGGCCAGCTCAACGTGCTTGCGGACCAGTTGAAGACGCATTCGCGCGCCAGCTTCAATGACGCGAGCCACACGCTGGAGTACGTCATGGCGCGGTTCTTCAATGCCCTCTTCGGCTGGAGCATGGTGAATCTGAACTCCGAGAAGGCAAACTTCCCGGCGGCGGACATCGGCGATCGGGCGCGTCGCATCGCGATGCAGATCACCGTCAATGGGACATCGAAGAAAATCGAGGACACGAGGGACGGGGCCGTCGAGCACCGACTTGGCGCGGACTACGACAAGCTCACCGTTTTCTTTCTGCTGCCGAAGAAGCCGGGCATGCCGAAGAAATTCAAACAGCCGCCCGCCGGCCCGGAGATGGACTGCTGGGACTTGCCGGAGCTTTTGGAGAAAATGCTCAGCGTGGACATGGCTGCGCTTGAGGCCGCTGCGAAGGTGCTCGACGAAGAATTGGGAACGCCAGCGCCCCATCCTGTCGCCAATGCGCTCCACCAACTCCGGCCGGTGAAGGCGGGCTTCGTCGGGCGCGGGCCGGACCTTGAGAAGCTCCGCGCGCAGGCGGACGGGCAGGCGGCAGTCATCACCGGGCTGCGTGGCATGGGCGGGATCGGGAAGACGGAATTGGCGCTCGTCCTCGCGCACGAATGGGCGGCGCGCTTCCCAGATGCGCAGCTCTTCGTTGATGGCCGCGGCACGCAGGCCGCGCCGCCCTCCGGGGGCGATCTCCTCGCGCAGGTCATCCGGGCCTTCCATCCCACCGCGAAGCTCCCGGAGGACGTGGCCGCGCTGCCGGGCATCTACGCCGACGTGCTGCATGGGAAAAGGGTGCTCATCCTCCTCGACAATGCACGCGACGCCGCGCAGGCCGCGCCGCTCATCCCGCCAGCCGGGTGCGCCCTCATCGTCACCTCGCGGCAGAGCTTCATGCTGGGGAAGGCCGCGCCGCACCATGTCGGCAGGCTGCCGGATGCCGAGGCCGTCGCGCTCCTGCGCGAATTCCACCCCGCGCTCGGCGATGCCGATGCTGCCTCGCTGGTGACGCTCTGCGCCGGGCTGCCGCTGGCCCTGCGGCTGGCCGGTTCGCACCTCGCGCTGGATGCCGCCGAGCGCGGCGGCACGCCCGATGTCGCCGGCTACCTCCGCGCGCTCGGCGGCGGACGGCTTGCCGCGCTGAATGCCGACGCGGCGGACGCCGGTGAAGTCACCATCTCTGAGACCCTGCGCCTGAGCGAAGCCCAGCTCACGCCCGCCCAGCGCGAAGCGTGGCGCGCGCTCGGCGTCTTCACCGCCAGCTTCGATGCCCGCGCAGCGGAGGACGTCGCCGCGGCCGGGGCGGAAATGCTCCGCCTGCTCGTGCGCCGCAGCCTGCTGGAGCGTGAAGACCGCGATGGCGTGGAACGCTACCGCCTCCACGATCTCGCCGCCGACTACGCCCGCGCGCAACTCGCCGCACAAAGTCCCGCTGCCTTCGACACCCTGCGCATGGCCCATGCGAGGCATTATGTGACGGTGGGGAATGACGCCGAGCGCCTCTATTTGAAAGGCGATGCCGTGGGCGGGCTGACGCTGTTCGATCGCGAGCGCGCGCAAATCGAAGCGGCATTCGAGTGGCTGGCCGGGGCGCTCGCGCGCGCCAAAGTAGTCCCGCGCTTCAGCGCGTCAGGGTCTCCCACTCCGCACACGCCTCAGCCCCACGACGCCGCGCGCGCTGAAGCGCAGGACTACCTTCCCGCCGCCACCGTCCTGCTCGCTCTGGTGAATGCCGTGGCCCATACTGGCGACCTGCGCTTCCACCCGCGCCAGCGCATCGCCTGGCTGGAGGCCCAGCGCGACGCCGCCCGCCTCACGGGGAACCGGCAGGCCGAAGGCAATGCGCTGGGCAACCTCGGCAACGCCCACGCCGCCTTGGGCGACGCGCGCAAGGCCATCGAGTTTTATGAGCAGCGGCTCGTCATTGCCCGCGAGTTCGGCGATCGGCGCGGGGAAGGCGCTGCGCTGGGCAACCTCGGCAACGCCTATCGGCGCTTGGGCGACGCGAGCAAGTCCATCGAGTTCCATGAGCAGGCGCTGGTCGTCTCGCGCGAGATAGGCGACCGGCGCGGGGAAGGCAATGACTTGGGGAGCCTTGGCAACGCCTACGCCGCTTTGGGCGAT
>JBDSAR010000508.1:0-3824 GCA_039922035.1 Chthoniobacteraceae bacterium | reverse complement strand
TGTGCTTCTGCGGCGTGAGCCATGTTCGTGTGCGGTTATTTCGCTGGGAAAGCCTTCGCGAGATCCTCGGCGTTCCAAGGCGTGGTGCGGTCCTTGAATTCGTCGCGGACCTTCTGGACGAAGTCCGGCGTGATGGCTGTGTCGGCCTTGTTCGACCAAGCGGTGCGGATGTAGTTCAGCACGTCGGCGAGCTTGGCGTTTTCCTTGAGGATCGGGAACTGCGTGTCCACGGCGATCAGGATGTTGTTGAAATTCACACCCTTCACGGTGATTGGACCGGTGTAACCCTTGATAACCAGGGCCACGAGCCGCTTAGTGTCACCGACGACATACTCCGAGCCATCGAATGGCGGAAACGCCCCCGGGATGCCGAGGCCGGTCGGCTGGTGGCATGCCATGCAGGTCTGCATATAGACGGCCTTGCCGCGCTCGGCGGATGCCTTGACGTCGTCCTGCGCGAAGGAGGCAATGGTGGCGCAGAGTGAAAGTGCAAAGGTGAATGCGAGTTTCTTCATGATCGGGAATTGGTAATGTTACTTGGCAGCGGGAAATTTCAACAGCTCGGCTTCGGTCCATTGCGCATCGCGCCCGGCGAATTCGGCGCGCACCTTGCCGACGAAATCCGGCGTGATGGCGCGCTCATTCTTGTTGCCGAAATTGTTGCGCACGTAATTGAGCACATCGGCGACGTTCTTGTCGTCCTTGAGTTGCGGGAAGGTAACCATCGGGCTCGGCATTCCGGTCGCGTAAATTTTTCCATCCACCGTGATCGCGCCCACGATGCCCTTCAGCACTATGGCGACGAGACGCCTATCATCCTCGTGAACGTAGGGAGTGCCGGCGAGCGGCGGGAATGCTCCAGGGACGCCCATGCCTGTGGCCTGATGGCACGCAAAGCACGTCGCCATGTAGATGCCCTTCCCTGCGGCGATGGAGCTTGAGACATCAAACGAACCACCACCGGGGGCTGCGACCGAAGGCTTGGAATCCGCGGGCTTGGCGGCATCACCGGGCTTCGCATCAGCCTTCACCTGCGTCGCAGCGGGAGCGCCAGCGCCTTCGAGCTTCGCATCGAGCGGGATTTTCTTAAGCTCCTCGGCGGTCCACTGGTCGCCATGATCAGCAAATTCCTTCTTTCCCGCGACGACCTGCGCCTCCGTGATCTCTCCGCCCTTGTTGCCCCATGCCTGACGGACGTAAGTGAGCACCGCCGCGATTTTTTTCGGATTGAGAGCAGCTTCCTGACCGGGCATTGCGTTGTTATAAGTCGCGCCCTTGACGGTGATGGGTGCCTTCAGACCTTTGAGGACGATCCCCACGACGCGCTTCTCGTTATACTCCGCGCCGTCCACCCATTCAGAGCCAGCGAGCGGCGGGAACTGACCCGCCATACCGAGACCGGTGGGCTGATGGCATGCCTGGCAGACTTCCTTGTAAACCTTCTCGCCCAGCGCCAGCGCAGTGAGTTCCGCGACAGCACCACCACTCGCGACGGAGCCTTGCGGCAGCGGGAAAAACGCCGTCGGATTGCTCTCGTATTCGTTATAGACCTTCGGATTGAAACCGCCATGGAAAATGCCGATGTAGATTCCCGCCCAGCAAAGCGATGCTGCGCAGACGATGCTCAGCCATGTCGGAATCGGCGTCACATCCACACTCGGCTCGGCGTGTTCACGCGCGATGGCGGCGTGGACTTCCGTGATGTCCGCTGTCTCCTGGTAATCGAGACGGTCCTGTCCTTCGTTCGGCTGGCTCATTTCTTCGCCTCCTTGGGCTTGATGACGGTGGGCGCTTCCTTCAGCTCGTGACTGCGGTCGAGTGAGAGGAGATACTGCGCAAGTCTCTCTGCCTCGCGCGTGGGCACGATTTCAAATTTGCCGCCGTGCACGACTGAGTTCGGCGAGGGCTTCTCGCCGATTTCCTTCGTCTCAAAAAGGTAGCGGTATGGCGGGCACTTCGAGTGGGAGAAAATCGCGTTCGGATTGTAGAGGTGGAGGTAGATCCACTGCTCGTTGCGCACAACGGGCTTCTTCGGATCATCCTCGTGCTCGTTGCGCCACATGCCGACGGATTTTTCGCTGCCATCCTTTTGCGCGATCTTCGCGGTCCAGCCGAAATTGGAAAGATCGGGACCGAGCCGCACGCTGCCGAGCAGCGGCACATCCTCATAAATGTAATCGCGCGCGACCGTGCGCCTCGAACCCCAGCCGCGCTCCATGTCGGGCCCGTACTGCGGGTCGCGCACCTGCTGCGAGTGGCAGTAGAAACAGCCCTCGGAAACATACACATCGCGGCCGGCGAGGCTGCGCTGACGCGGATAGACGTCGCCGGGCGAATTCTGGCCCTCGTCCCACTGCACCTGCGGCTGCAGCGATGCGAGCTGGGTGTGCGGGATGAGCACCATCGCGCCGCACGAGATGGCGAACGCGCCGAAGATGCCGGTGAAAAGTGTGGTCGGTTTCTGCATTTAGTGGCCCTCCCCCGGTGTCGCGAGCAGCGTCGGCTCGCCTGCAGGCTGGCCGATGCGCAGACGCATGAGCAGGAAATGAAAAGCGAAGATGATCTGCGCCACACCGAAGAGCGTGTAGCCGATGTAGGTCTTCACGGGCATGTAGGCGTTCGCGATGGCATCAACATTGTAAAAGCCCATCTTGTCCGCAGTCGGCTCATTCAGCACGAAGCCGGTCGCGAGTCCGCCGAAAAGGAACAGCGCGATGATCGTGCCCGCGCCATAAGCCGTGCCGAAGAAGTGCAGCTTCATGAAAGTGCGCGAGAGCCATTCGCAGCCGACGAGGCGCGGCGTGATGTAGTAAATCGCGCCGAACATCACCATGCTGAAGAAGCCGAGCACGAACATGTGCGTCTGCCCATGCGTCCAAGCGGTGAAGTGCGTGTAGCTGTCCACCGAGCGCAGCGAGGTAAGCACGCCGAGCGCCGCCGCGATGCTGAAGAAAATCGTGCCAACGAATGTGAAGCGGAGCGTCGGCGACGACGCCATCAGGCCCGTGTGGCCCTTCATGGTGCGGACAAAGTTCACAGTCAGCGTAACGATCGGAATGATCATCAGGATGCTTGCGGCAATGCTGATGGTGACGAGGTACGCCGGCACCGGGCCGCCGCTAAGTCGCGTCATCGCCGTGAGGCCGCCGAGGAAAATCCACGACCAGAATCCGATGCTCGCGAGGTTGTAGCTGTAGATCGGGCGGTTGATGACTTTCGGGATGAAATAATACGCCGATGCGATGCCGATGCAGCCGAGCCAGAGATTGAACAGGCCGTTTTGATACCACGCGTTGACGATGTTCTTCATCACACCGGCGAGCGGCATGGAACTGAGGACTTCCGTCGTCCCAAAGAACCACGGGAAGAGGAAGAACGCCGCGGCGAGATACCACACCGAGATGAACGGCGTGGACTGGCGGCGGTAGCGGAAAAGGATGAGCCCCCAGATGCCAATGAAGAGGTAGCCGATGAACAGGCACGCCCGCGCCGCGCGGTGCATCTCGAAGAATTCGAGGCCGCTGTTGTAGCCGCAGAGGATCGTGATGACCGCGACCGCGACGCCGGCATTCCAAAACCACGCGCCGAATTGCAGCACTGCGGGCGCCTTGATCGAGACGCGCGCCAGACGGCCGATGAGCCACGTCGCCACGCCCATTCCCGCGAGCGAGCACCAGCCATACACAAGCGCCGTGGTGTACGCAGGCCACACGCGGCCATAGGTGAGATGGTCGAAGAGGTAGTGCGAGGCGCGCTCCAGATGGAGCAGGCGGTAGAGCCACTCGGGCCCCATGACGGAGCCCGGCGCGTGAAGGCTCTTCGAC
>JBDSAR010000507.1:0-4948 GCA_039922035.1 Chthoniobacteraceae bacterium | reverse complement strand
GAATGCCGGTCGGCGATTTCGGGAAGACGGGGGTTTTTGGAATGGGTTTGGTTTTCATGGGTGCTGGTTGGGGCGCACGGACGAGCGGAAGAGTTTGAGGTTCGGGTTGGTTCCGGATGCGTCGCAGCTTCCCGTTTTCCGCGGATGCCTGCTCGCCGTGGACCTTCGGCCACCGAACGGATTCAGCACCGCCTCGGCAGCGGGCCACTGCACCGCCGCATGGGTTGTCGGCTTCATCGAAAATGGATTGAAGGGTGCACGCTCCCGTGCTCCGGGAGCTGCCGCTATCGGCGCACGAGCCCTTTCGCCCACAGCATCGTCTCCGCCTGGAGCCAGTGTTCGAGGCTGAGCCCTGCCGGGCAGCCATCGGATTGCCAGATGAAATACGCGTGGATCGCGATCTCGGGGTGAGTGGGCTCAGCGCCTCGATGGGCGGTGCTGTGCGGTGACGTTTCTTTGGTTTTTGCTTTCATGAGGAACCTCCTCGCGATTCTTTTCCAACTGGTTCCCCCACTGCGGTCGCGATGCAGCGGATTAGTTTCCGAATACCGATATCTTCCCTTACTTCGTTGATGGTGACCCACCCGGTCTTATCGGAAACCGGTTATATTTTCACCGGTCGATTTCCGGCTTGCACGTCGCCACCGTGGGCTCAGGTGATTCCCACCGTGCAATCCGCCAAGGGACGCTCCCGCAGGATCACCTCCCGCCAGTCCACGGCGTCCTCCGTCATCTGCCTTTCCAACTCCACAAAGGCTGCGCCCAGATCGCCGCCCAGACAGCACCAGTGCCGCCCGTCGCGGCTGGCCTTGGCGGACCAGAGCGGCCGAGCCGGGTCGTAAGAGATGCGCTCATAGCACAATGTGAAGCCCGCGTCCTTGAGCCTGCCGGGGATTGCCGTCCAATCAGTCGCGTTCATAGCGCAGGCTCCTTCTGGCGGCTGCCACGGCAGCAGCCCCGCTCGCCGAAGCAGTGTCTCATTGCCTCTTGGAGGCAATGACCGCGTCCAAATTTTCTGTAGGCGGCGCGGACGATTTCATCAATCGATCGCTTCGGCCTCAGCACGGTGGCGGGAATTTTATCCTGGAACATCGGGGGAGCATTTTCTTTGGGGTTTCGAGACGCGGTGAATTTTCAGTCGTTGATGCCCCACCACCGCTGGAGGTCGGCAGTCGGCTGAATGGTGGCTTCTGGAACGAGGATGGACGCGCCCCTCCGGTCATGGGGCACTTGGAGTGGTGGCTCCTGATCCGCGTCCGCATTCAAATCCCTGCTGCACACAAAACCCACCCCGAGCCGGTCGGCAATTCCACGGAGAGAACTGCACAGTGGTGCCGCTGCGCCGTCGAACTCCAATCTTTCGTCGTGCAATGCCACGAGCACCGCCTCCGCATCCCCGCGCATGGCCATGGCCATCTCCAGCCATGTGAAAATGCACGCCGGCAATTCGCTGTCCCCCTTCGCGGCGACCACCAGCACATCCGCATAGGATGCGTCCAAAATCGCGGAGGCATTGAATTCGGAAGTCCCGAGCATGGTGAAACTCCACGCACTCGCGTCCACCGCCTGAACCGGGCTCAACGTCCGCACAATAAAAGGAAATGCCTTCCGGGCGTGGATGACCGCGTCGAAGTCCTCGTAGAAAAAGACGATCTTGCAGGCACGGTCCGCCCGCGGCGCTTTTGACTCGTGACATTGCGTCCAGTGGGGGCTTTTCGCGTTCATGTCTGTTCTTTCTTCATGGTGGGGTTGATGGGCTGAGGGAGGAGAAGCTGGGTGCCGTCGGGCGCAGGCACGGCGGGCGCTTCCGCGGGCGGCTGGAACATCACGTCCAGATTCGCCATCTCGCGAGCGAGGCAATCCGGGCAGATGCCGTGACTGAATCGCGTGCCGGTCTCGGCGCGGATGTAAGTGTCCACGCGCTCCCAGTAATCGTCATCGTCGCGGACCTTGTGGCAGTAGCTGCACATCGGAATCATCTCCTTGAGCTGGCGGATTTCCGTCATGTTGCGCAGCATGCGGTCGGCGACGCGCAGGCGCATTTTCAGCGTGGGGCGGTGGAGCGGCTTGAGGAGAAAATCATCCACGCCGGCGCAGGTCGCGATGTCGTAATTCTCAGGAGTGGTCTGCTGCGAGGTGAGCAGGATGAAATACGTGTAGGCCGTCTTCGCGCGGTCGCGGATCTTCTCGCAAAGCGAAAGCCCGTCCAGCTCCGGCATCATCCAGTCACTCACGACGATCCGCACCGGGTCGCGGTTGAAAATCTCCAGGGCCTCGGCGCCGTTGCACGCGCTCACGACCTCATGGCCGAACGACTCGAGGGCGCGGCGCAGGAGCCGGACAGCGATGGGATCGTCATCGGCGATGAGGACTTTCATGGGGACAGGCTTGCCCGGGATATTCATGATGCGATGAGCGTTTTGCGGTGGTTGGAAAGCGCCCCGGCAAAGCGCTGGTATTCGCGCTCGATCGCGGCGCAGAGAGTTGCGCTGCCGGCGATCGTGCCCGCGCGCGCGGCCACTTCGAGCCGGGCGCAGGCCTCGTGCAGCGGCTCCGCTCCGAAATTGCCGCAGGCGCCCTTCAGCGTGTGTGCGGTGCGCGCCATCGCCTTCCCATCGGCGTCCGCGACCGCGCGCTGCACATCCGCGAGCAGCCCCGGGCCGTCCGAGAAGAAAAACTCCACCAGCGCCTCAAACTCCTCCTCGCCGCCTTCGAGCAACTCCGCGATGACCTGGCCATTGATCGGCTCCGCCGCCTGCCGTGGACAACGCTCCAGCGCGGCGCGCAGTTCTTCACGACGCACAGGCTTGCCCACGTAATCATCCATGCCCGCCGCGAGGCATTCCTCACGGTCGCCTTTCATCGAGTGCGCCGTCATCGCGATGATCCGCGTCCGGTGGCCCTTCGTCTCGCGGCGGCGGATTTCCGCGGTCGCCTCGTAGCCGTCCATCTCCGGCATCTGGCAATCCATCAGGATCACGTCGTAGCGCGTCCGCTCGATCGCCTCGAGGACTTCGAGCCCGTTGCCCACCACATCAGCCTCGTAGCCGAGCTTGCGCAGATGCCCGAGCGCCACGCGCTGGTTGATGCGGTTGTCGTCGGCGATGAGCACGCGCTCCGTGCGGGCCTCGACTGGTTCCGCATCGCTCCTCCCGTCCTGCACGCTCGCCCCATCGGCCGAGGCGGCGTGCGCGTTTGCGAGACAGTCAAAAAGGGTGGACTGCCGGATGGGCTTCGAGCGGCAGGCCGCGATGCCGTTGGCCGTGAGGTCTGCATCGGAGAGGGGCTTCCCGAATGGTGTCAGCATCACCACCCGCGTGTCGGACAGCGCGGGATTGGCCTTGATGTGTTGAGCGAGCCTGAGGCCATCCATCTCGGGCCATTCCGAGTCAATGAGCGCAAGCAGGTAGGGATCATTTTCCGCCGCCGCGGCCACCAGCATCGCGAGCGCCCTGCGGCAGTCGGGTGCCACATCGTTGCGCATCCTCCACGCGACGATCTGCTGATGGAGAAAACGGCAGTTCGTCTCGCTGTCATCCACCACGAGCACGCGTGCATTCACGAGATCGCCACTTTCACCGATCACCCGCTGCGGTGCCGGCGGGACCTCGATCACCGCCGTGAACCAAAAGCGCGAGCCCTTGCCCGGAGTGCTCTCGACCCCGATCGCGCCCCCCATGGCCTCCGCGAGCTGCTTGCAAATTGCGAGCCCGAGCCCGGTCCCGCCGAACTTCCGCGAGGTCGAGCCGTCCGCCTGGCTGAACGGCTGGAAGAGCCGCGTTTGCGCCTCGGGCGAAATCCCGATGCCGGAGTCCGTGATGTCAAAGCGGATGCGCACTGGCGTGCCGGCGGCTTCCTCTGAAGTGACGCGCACCACGACTTCGCCCACCGAGGTAAATTTGATCGCGTTGCCGATGAGATTCGTCAGCACCTGGCGCAGCCGGCCGGGATCGCCGCGCATCCGCGATGCGACACCGGGATCCACCGCGCCGAGCAGCTCGATGCCCTTCGCCTGCGCCTGCCCGGCGAGCATTTCGAGCGTGTCCTCCAGTGCTTCGCGCAAGTCGAAATCAATCTTTTCCGGCGTGAATTTCCCCGCCTCGATTTTCGAGAAGTCGAGGATGTCGTTGATGATCGTGAGCAGCGCTTCCGCACTCGTGCGAATCGTCTCCGCCTGCTCCCGCTGCGCGCGGCTGAGCTTCGTGTCGAGCATCAGGTCGGTCATGCCGATGATTCCGTTCATCGGCGTGCGAATCTCGTGGCTCATGTTCGCGAGAAACTGCGACTTCGCGCGCACCGCCGCCTCGGCAAGATCGCGGGCGCGGCGCATTTCCTCCGCGGCGAGCTGCCGCACGTTCGCGTCGCGCTCGAGTTGCTCGTTCGCCATGCTCAGTTCGTGCGTGCGCTCCGCCACGCATGCCTCGAGGTGATCGAGTTGGTGACTCGCCTGCTGCGAGAGCGCCCATTTTGCCGTGAGCGCCCCGGCCATCTGCAGCACCGCGATCGTGTCGAACGGCTTCTTCAGCACGAGCAGTTGATCCGAAGTGCCGAGCCGCGCCGTCATCTCATCCCACCCGTAATCCGAATACGCCGTGCAGATCACGATCTGCAGATGCGGATCGACTTCCCACAGCTTCGCCGTCGTCTCGATGCCGTCGAGGCCCGGCGGCATCCGCACATCCACAAAAGCCATCGCAAAAGGCCGCCCCTCGTCGCGCGCACGCCGCACCATCTCGACGGCCTCCGCGCCCTGGTATGCCGAATCAATCTGAAATCCCTCCGCCTTCTGCTGCGGCTGCGTGTCGCCGAAGAGCCGCGAGCGCGCGTCCGAGAGTCCGCCCTGCGCGCTTTCCGTCCGGCCGAGGATTTTCCGGAAGTCCCCGTGAATGGCGCGGTTGTCGTCCACCACGAGGATCCGCCGACTCTTTTGATTCTGTGGTGCAGTCAT
>JBDSAR010000506.1:0-3359 GCA_039922035.1 Chthoniobacteraceae bacterium | reverse complement strand
CGCATTTTTCGGCGCGCTTGCGTGGTTTGCGTCCGCAAAATTCACCGGCGTGCTGGAATGGCGCGCGTTATCGGCGGGTGGCACGGCGATCTTGGTCCTCGCGATGGAGGCGGGCCTCGGCGTCGCGTGGCTCGGATCGCTCTACGACAAATTCGACATGAGCAGCGAATAGTGTGAGGCCGACGAGCCGTCGGTTCGGACCGGCAGGGGACGAGTTCGCACAAAGGCGCGGCGCGGGTTGCCGGGAACATGTTTGCGGTGGATCGCACTGTGCCGACGAGTCGTCGGCGCGCCATTTCTACTCGTAGCTAATTCCCTTTTTCTTCGCCTGCGTGCGCAGCGACTTTGAGACCTGCTCGTCAAATCCGTCGCCCTTGCCCGTCTTCGCGAGCTTCTTCCGCTCGGCCGCGACGAAGGCATCGCGCTCCTTGCTCAGCTCGTTGATTCGCTTCTGAAGTTCCCCACGCTCCTTCTGCATTTTTTCCACGTGCGCCTTCAATTCGTCGGGTGACAGTTTCCGCAGTTCCTCCGGAAGCTCGTCCTTCTTCACTTTGTCGAGCGTCACCTTCTTCTCCGCGATCGCATCGAGAAGTTCGCCCGTGCCCTGCACGGTCTTGCCCGATTTCATATTGTAGGAAAGTCGCGCCGCAGCGGCTGGCGCGGGAGCCGATTCTGCGCTGGCCTGCTTCGCGACGATCGCGCTGCGTGTACGGGAGTCACCCCAGCCGATCATTGTCCTTCCAATCTTCGTGTTCAGCTCGCCAAGTTCCCTGTCCTGTGGCGCTGCGATGGCGACCACGCCACCCTCCTGCGGGATCGCGGCGAACACACCCTCCGAGCGATCCGCGATCTCCTTCCACACACGCGTCGTCTCCGCGTCACCACCGCATTGCACGGTGTTGATGATCAGATCGCCCTTCACCGCGGCGGTGCAGACCTTTTTCCAGTCCGGCTCGTCCTTGTAAAAATGCGGCGGCGCATCGCCCACGAGGTAGATGATTTTCAAAACGCCCTTGTCCTTCGTCCACTCGATCTTCTTCACCGATTCATCGAGCGCACGACCGACCGACTCCGGCCCGTCGCCCCCGCCCGCAGCCTGGAAGGTATTGAGCTGCGCATACACCGCGTCGAGGTCGTCGGTGAGCGGCGTGATTTTCGTCACGTAGTCATCGCCGCGATCGCGGTATCCGATGAGCGCGAAACGCACCTCCGGCGTCGGCTTCGCGGAGATGATGTCATTCGCCATGCTCCAGATTTTCGCCTTCGCACCCGCGATGAGCCCGCCCATTGAGCCGGTCGTATCGAGGACAAAGCAGACTTCGATGCGCTGCTTCGCGGGTTTCTTCGCCGTGTCGGTGATGGCGGCTTTTTCTTCTGCCACCGCGCAGAGAGGCAGCAGGGCGATGATGGTGGCGGAGAGGATGTGTTTCATGGTGTGGATATGGTTTGGGTTATTCGAAGACCTCGTACAGCTCGCTCCCGAGCGTGAACTGCACGTTGCGCCCGAGCGCGAGCCACTGTGCGGACTCGGGTTTGCTTGTGAGCAGATCGAAGTATTCCTTCGTGCCAAATTGCACGCGGTTGCGCTTTGCGTCCTGCTTCACGGACTGGATCGCGGTGTCGGTCCAGTTCGCGCCGTTCTGTGCGAAGGCCTTGCCATTCACCCAGCGCGTCTGCTGCTCGGCATCGTCGAGTCTCTTGGCCACTTCGCCTGCCTTGCCGGGAAGCAGCAGGCCGCTGCCCAACTTTCCGCTTGCGGCGCCGCTGGGCGCTTTCGCCGCGGCCATGCCGCCTGCCGCAGACTCGGCGGATGACGTGTTCCCCGCGATGACGCCGCCGAAGTTTTCCTGCCTGGCCTTCTCCAGTGCGGGCGCGACGGTCTGCGCGTTTTTCAGCGAGTCATTTGTGCGACCGGCGAGAGCGCCATCGTAACCATCCTTCTTACCGCTGATGTCATTCCAGCTCTTGCGGTAAAATGTCTGCGCCTCGCGGTTGCTGTCGAGCGACTGCAGGCTGCGCGACGCCACCGGCACACCGCGACGGGCCTCGTCCTCGACGATAAGGTAGCTCGTGTACGGCGTGACGATGGCGTAGCGCCGCGCGAGATCCACGACCTCGTCGCGGAGTTCCTTGCTCTCGCCGCGCAGACGGACTTCATCGAGCAACCAGCCCACACGACGCAGCGCCCAGAGCTGCGCGATGAACTCATTGCCGGATTCACCCGCGGAAAATTTCACGCGCTGTGTCATGCGCTTCGGCTGGCCGTTCAGCGTGCCATCGAGCAAAAGGTCGCCTTCACCATCGCCGCTGTACCGGCCCGCGAGCACGAGCTGATCGCCGCGGAAAAGATCGGGCAGCGGATTCGGGTAAAGCTTCGTCACGCGCACGCCAGCGGGGAATTCCAGCTTCAGATTCGTGAGCAGCGGCTCTTTGATCTTCGTGAAAAAGTTTGAGACCTTCACTTCGAGGTCCTCCTCCGGCAGGACGAACTGCGATGCGGCGCGCGTGCGCTCAGTGATTTTGTCGAGCAGGTGCGTGTTGATATCCGTGCCGATGCCGAAGCAGAAAATCCGCGTGGTGCTCGCCTGGTCCGGGGCGACGCGGGCGACGATGCGCTCCTCGTCCGTCTCGCCGATCGTCGGCTTTCCATCCGTGAGAAATACGACGACGAAAGGCCGCGAGTTGTCTGCTGGCTTGAGCTTCAGCGAGCGCTCCAGCGCATCCGCGATGGCCGTGCCGCCGATGGGCTTGAGGCCCTTGATGAACTCCTGCGCCTTGTCGCGATTCGCCTTCGAGGCGTCTGCGAGCTTTTCAAAGAACGGCTCCGCCTCCGTCGAGAATCGCACCAGCTCGAAGCGGTCCGTGTCGTTCAGATTCTCCACGCAAAACGTCATCGCCTTCTTGAGCTGCTCGAGCTTCTTGCCCGCCATCGAGCCGCTTGTGTCCATCACGAACACCACGTCCTTCGGGTTCACGTCGCGCGTTTTCATCACATCCGCGCCCGGTGACGCGAGCAGCAGGAACCAGCCGTCCTCGCCCTCCTTTTTGTGCGTGAGCAAATGCACGCCGACCTCCGTGTTTGCCGTCGAGTAGAGCAGTTGAAAATCCGTGTCAGGCCGAGTGTTCGAAGCCTCCCAGCCGACCACGGCACGCTTCTCGCCGTCACGCTTGATGTCCACGGAATGCGACGGCGAATAGAGGGCCTTGATCGGTGCGTCCTGACTGATCGTCACGCGCATCGCCACCGTCTTCAGCGGCTGCGCGGAGAATTTCTCCGTGTTCAGCGGATACGTGTAAGTCGCCAGCCCGCCGTCCACCTTCAGCAGCTCCGTGTACGCGAGCGTCACCTTTTTCCGCGA
>JBDSAR010000505.1:0-11399 GCA_039922035.1 Chthoniobacteraceae bacterium | reverse complement strand
CGCCTGCCCGCCGACGAGTCATCAACCCGGAGGCCATGCAAGCGCCCTGCCTGCGAGCAGGTGGATGTGAAGGTGGGGCACGCTCTCGCCCGCATCCGGCCCGTTGTTGATCACGACCCGGTACCCGCTCTCCAGCACGCCGAGCTTCGCCGCGATCTCACGCGTCGCCAGCAGCATCCGCCCGAGCAGATCGGCCTGCCCGGCATCCGCCAGCGCGAGACGCGGGATGCACTTCCGCGGCACGATGAGGACGTGGATGGGTGCCTGGGCATGGATGTCGTGAAACGCAATGAAGTCCGCGGCCTCATGGACGATCCTGGCGGGAATCTCGCCTGCGGAAATTTTCTCAAAGAGAGTCATGCAACGTGAAGGAAAATATCCCTCTCGCGGCCGGCGCCGCATTCCATGAGCGCCTGCACGGATTGGTTCCGGGCAAAGGCCACAATCTCAGCACGCAGATCGTCGCACCTGCTGCTCCAGTGCCTGCGCCGCCGGAGCGCTTTCACGCATGGCTCCATGCCGTGCAGCTCGCAGTAGCTCCCGCCGGCGGTGAAAACCTCGCGCAACCGCAGCTCAAGCGCGGCAAAAAACGCGAGTTCAAACCCATTGCCCGCATGCTGCGCGATTTCCATCAGCGAGATGCGCGCAAATGGCGCGGCCGCCTCGAAGCACGCGCCGATTTCCGCAAATCCGATCGCCTTCAGCGCCTCGCGCACGGCGCGCGTGAAGGAATCCACCGGCATCGTCGTCCGATCGTCCAGCGAACCCAGCCACGCATGCACGCTTTCCGCGACATGCGGTGCCAGCGGCCATTCCGGGTGCCCTGCACGGCCCGCGGCGACCGCGAGCACCCGTGCGAGCCACTCCCGGTCAAACGCCATGACGCGCCGGTTTCTCAGCACGATGAGCGGGAGGGCATCGCGAAAGGCAATCATTTGAAAAGCTCCGGCTGACCGCTGCCCTTTCGCGGCTGCTTTTCCAGCTTCTGGATCTCGTGAATGAATTCACCGATGTCCTGAAAGTGCCGGTACACGCTCGCATAGCGCACGTAAGCGACCTCATCCGTCTCGTGCAGGGCCACCATCACCTTGGCACCGATGACGTGGCTCGGCACCTCACGGCGGAATTCCATCTGCAATTCATGCATGATCTCATCAGCCACTTTCTCCAGCGCCTCCACGCCCACCGGGCGCTTCTCGCAAGCCTTCAGCATTCCTGCGAGCAGCTTCTCCTTGTCAAACGGCTCGCTGCGCCCGTCGCGTTTTGCCACGCGCAATTCCGAGCGCTCCACCTCCTCGTAGGTCGTGAAACGCTGGTTGCATTGGAGACATTCACGCCGACGGCGGATGCTCCGCCCGTCTTTCGAGAGGCGCGAATCAATGACTTTGTCTTCCAGACTACCGCACTTAGGGCAATACATGGGATTGTGGTAGGGACGGGCTAATCAGGCCTTTTACCGCAATATGTGGAATGGTCAACGGCAAACGCACTCCGCGGCGCTGGTGTTCCACCGCCCAAGGAACGTTCACCCGCACTGGTCCCAAAACGTGCGGGGCATCCCTCCCCAAAACTCCCGAACAACGCCCTCACCGAACACAGCCAGTCGGCACACAAAATGCTATTTTCCATAATCTTTATCACCGTGAGAACCTCAAAACATACCCCCGGAATCCCGACTGCCACCGACAAAAACCGCGGGCGGTCACCTCTAGGAAACTTGAGGCGCCTGCGCCTGCGCGCCGGGATCATGCTCGCTGAGACACTGGTCGCGGCCGCCATCCTCGCCATGGTCACCGTCGGGGCATCGCATGCCTTGCTGACGGCCAACCGGATTGCCGCCTCATCCCGGGTCCTCACCGGTGCTCGTGCCGTGCTGCAAAGGAACATAGACACGGCGCTCGTCTCCACTTTCACGCAGAACACCGTCCCCGCCATTCTCGCCATCACCCCCACAGCCGGGCAATTGTATGATGACGACGGCGGGTTTGACAACACCGTCCAGATTTCCGTCCAGGACAACGGAACCGCCGTCGTCGCCAGCGGGACCCTGACCCGCACGGTCCTTGCCGTCGCGAATGCCGATAGCGCCGACATCCGGCAGGTCACCTTCACACTCCAGTACACCTACCGGGGCCGGCCCGTGACGCTCTCCATGAGCACCATCCGCAGCAGGGACGACTAATATGTCACTATTCACACATCACAAAAACAGGTCTGGGTTCACGCTGGTCGAACTCATGGTCTATATGTGCATAGGGATCCTCGTCTCCTATGTCACCTACAGCTTCCTGACCAGCGCGACGATTCTCTACGCTAAGAACATGTCCATCGTCCACTCGCATACCAATCTGCGCAGTGTCCTCGATCGGCTTTGCAACAATATGCAGCAGGCCAACAGCCGTCCCGTGCTTATCGACACCGCCGGCAACGCTGTGGTGACAGCGGCCTCCGCAGGACTATACTACGACCGCTACCTGGGAGACCCTATGTGGTCACCAACGCCACCGGGGCCGGCCTCACCGCCGCCACCACAACCATCACTGTCACCCGTTCCACCGCCGCCATGGTTGCCCCGCCAGTCCCAGCACCGGGTGACGCCATCCTGATCAGCAACCCAAGCGGCGACGTGCGCGCTCGTATCGTCACTAGCACACCCGGCACCGTGGATGTTGCAAACCAGCGCCAGCCTGTGACGCTGACGCTGGCCGCCGCGCTGGGAACGCCAATCAGTTGGACAGCCCCGGAAATAAGGACCGCCATACTCGTTCACAGGGAGGCATTCCTTGTGGTGCCCCAGGGAAACCTTTCGGAATTCCGATATTTCCAAAACTTCGAGCCGCAACCCGTACTTACAAATCCCGCAAACTATATCGTCATCTCAAACCAGCTCAGCGTTCTTAGCAATGAGGTCACCCCTTTCTCCATTGATACCCTCGGTACGGACAAGGTGGTACGGGCCAGCCTTTTTGCGCGGTCCACGGAATTCAGCACCTATCTCGGCAACAAGCAGGCGTATGAATTCAACACCTTCGTTCGCCTGAACACAGTTCTCTCATCCCGCCTCCGGCCTCAAAACTAACCAATACTCCGACTGCAATGAATCCGTCGCATACCCATTTTGGAGCGCACCCCTTCCCCCCCTCCCGCCGCCTCGCTCTCCACGCTGCCAGGAAGACAGCGCGGCAGCACTTTGGTCGCCGCCCTGATTGTGGTGACTGTCGTCACAACCCTCGTCGGCGTGACATTTGTCGCAACAAACGCTGCCAGTCGCATGGGATACCAGGCAACAAACTATATCGGCACCCAGCGGGCCGCGGAAGCTGCGGTGGAATACGGCTACGGCATCTGGAAACAACGGATCTTCGTCGCCAACGGCGCGGTCGCAACCAATGCGCTCGGCAGCACTATCACGCCGCCTTCGATGCCGGGCTTTCAATTTGACACTGTGGCGAACAACGGCCCTCTGACCATCACGGCCACAGATGCGTATGGTGCCCCGTCCAACACACCGACCTCAGTCGTGGTCAATCTCACGAATTTTCCCGGATGGCGGGGATATTCCTATGGATATCTCGTCAGCGCAAAGGTCAAGTCCAGCGGCCAGTTAGGCAACACGCAGAAAGCCGGCGTCCGCCGCCGCTTTCAATATGTCGAAGTTCCGATGTTTCAGACGATGTATTTCTTCCAGGACGATCTGGAGTTTTACAAGCCCGCAAACATGATTATCGGCGGCCTTGTTCACACCAACGCGAACTTGTACGCCAGCGCCGCATCGGCGGGCGTGCTGACGTTCACGGGCAATGTTTCCTATGTGGGCAACTATGTCACGAACTCGGCTCCTCCCGGAGGGGCGGCCTGGAGTTCCTGGAGCAGTGATGTGGCGCCGACGTATCCGAACGGGGCCTCCGCTCAGGTGACAAAGGTTTCCGCCGCTCAACCGATGGGCGTATCCATGAGCTCGATATTTAACAAGACGGACACGAATACCAATAATGACGGCTATCGTGAAATCATCGAACAGCCAAACTCCGCGTACACAGACCCACCGGAAATTGCCGCGCGGCGGATGTCCAACAATGCTGGAATCCTGATGAGCATTAATGGAACCGCCGTAACCGTAACCACCCAGAAGGGAACCACAGCGACGGTCGCTCAGGTTGCGACGATCAAGAGTGCATTCACCGGTAAGACGACTCTCTACGATCAGCGCGAAGGGAAGACCGCCGACGTGGCAAACATTGACGTATCCAAACTGACGCCGGTGCTCAATGCGCTTGGTTCCACTGGCTTCAACGGTGTGTTGTATATCGTGGACAATACCCCGGTCACGACAACCGGCACCACTCCCTCTCCCAATCAGAAGACAATCCGCCTTCAAAACGGCGGCATCCTGCCTGACAACGGGCTGACCGTAGCAAGCCAGAACCCGGTGTACATTCATGGGGACTATAACACTGGCGCGAGTGCAACGGTTCCGGCGACGAGTGTTCCGGCCAATGCCACAGGAAACCCGGCTAACACTGACAGCCCAACGGTATCCGGATATACACGGAAAGTATCCGCGGTGATGGGAGATGCGGTCATGTTTCTTTCCAACGCGTGGAACGATTCGAATTCGTCCCTCCCCCTGGCCTCCAGGGATGCAAGCAATACCACCTATAACACCGCGATCATGGCGGGCTTCATGCCTTCGCAATATACTCCCCCGTCTGGGTCGCAGTATGGGTATTCCGGCGGGGGAAACAATTTTCCTCGGTTTCTCGAGAACTGGTCGGGAAATAGCTGCACCTATCACGGTTCGATGGTGGAACTTTTTCAGAGCAAGACGTACACCGGCAAGTGGGATACTGGGAACATCTATTCCCCGCCGGCACGGCGCTGGAACTTCGACACCAACTTTTCCACCAAGTCACCACCCGGAGGCCTCAACAGTGTCGTCTATACGCGCGGAACGTGGTCGAAGTTCTGATAAACTCCCGATATGAAACTACCAATCAGCCTTCTGCTCTTCGCCAGTGCAATATCCGTCTCCGCGCTGGACCTGACCCCAAGCTTCATCAACGCCACTGCCGATGGAATCGTCATCCGCCGCCCGTACTTCGCCGATGGTGCAAAGAAGTACTCGGTGACCCTTGACATGGAAACCGAATTAACGCCCTACGAGGATGGCTCGCTGTTCAGGTTCACCAAGTTCAACCACGGGGAGATGCGCCTGCGTCCCTCATCCTTCGGTACGACGGTGATGTTTGGGCCGGATACACTGGACCGCTATGAGGAAGCCGCGCGCAAGCTGCTGCCTCAGTTAGCCGAAATGGTGACTCTCATCGAGCAAGTGAAAAACCCCTGGCCCATCAACCATTGGCAGAGCCATCGCTTCATCTTCACGTATGCCACTTCGGCTGGCGAAGTTTCCGAAAGCATCACCTTCCTGAACATCACGCCTTCACAGCAGGTGATCGTGCAGGTTTACGCGATGGCGAAGGATTTTCCCGACGTTTCCGGGCGTGCCTACGACACCATTCGGCGCTGGCACGAATTGGATCCGAAAACGGTCGTTCGCGGAAATTGATCCTTCATGGGACTGGCGCATGTGCGGGGCCTGTGTCGCGCATGGAGATTTGTGGCACCGCCCCATCGCCCAAGGCGCAAGTGCCGTCCAGTCATGGGACACTGATCGCGCTTCCGAAACGGGTGCCTGGGACAGGATGCGGTGCGTTTCCAAGAGTTAGTGCCTAAGAAACGTGTCCCCGGCATGTTTCCACGGTGTAATTACCACCCGTTCACTTTTCCCCGTCAAAGAAGCAGCCCATCCGGCAATGAAGAAACTCCTCATCCTCTCCGTCATCGCAGCCCTTGTGGGCGGTGGCTGGTTTGCAAAATCACGCGAATGGTTCGGCCTTTTCAAGCAAACCGAGACGGCGGAGATGTCGGATGTGCCGACAGTCATCGCGGAGAAGAAGGACATTGATTTTTCCATCC
The DNA here is from genome assembly GCA_039922035.1 of Chthoniobacteraceae bacterium. Taxonomy (GTDB): domain Bacteria; phylum Verrucomicrobiota; class Verrucomicrobiia; order Chthoniobacterales; family Chthoniobacteraceae; genus SXWH01. The sequence continues at coordinate 5,420 of JBDSAR010000505.1, read as the reverse complement.
AGATCAGTGGGGACGTGATGCCGGACACGCAGCTCGATGTGAAAGCGGAGGTGGGCGGTCGCATCAGGGCGCTGCACGTGCAGCCGGGCCATACCGTAAAGGCCGGGCAGGTCCTCGTGGAGATCGATGACACGGACATTCTCAGTGAGCAGGCCACGGCGAAGACGGAGATCAACGGTGCAACGCTGTCCGTGACGAAGGCGGAGCGGAATTTCGAGCGGGCAAAGGATCTCTTCGAGGGAAAACTGATCAGCCAGGAGTCGTTCGACAATCTGAGCTCCGAGCTGGACATCTCGCGCAACAGCCTCGTGAAGGCCGAGCGGCAGATGCAAGTGGTGAAGGACAAGCTTTCCAAGACGAAGGTGCTGGCGCCCGGAGAGGGCACTGTACTCACCGTGCCGGTCGTCGAGGGGCAGGTGGCGATCGCCGCGGCAAGCGTGAACAGCGGAACCACGCTGATGAGCATTGCGAATCTCTCGAAGCTTATCGTCGAGACGCACGTGAACCAGGTGGATGTCTCAAAGCTCGCCGTGAATCAGCAGGTGAAGCTCATGGCCGAGGCGCTGAAGGACACCGAAATGCAGGCAGTGCTTACTTTCATCGCGCCGGTCGCCACCATTCGGAACGGCATCAAGGGATTCACCGTCCGCGCCACGATCAACCAGCCCACCGTCCGCATGCGCCCGGGTATGACCGTGCAGATGACCATCCCCATCGCGCACGCCGGCGATGTGGTCGCGGTGCCCGTTTCCGCCGTGTTCAAGGGCTCCGGCAATTCCCGTGTGGTCTATGTCCGAAAGGGCATGAAGACGGAGAAGCGCCCGGTGAAAATCGGCATCTCCAACACGGAACACGCGCAGATCCTGCAGGGTGTGATCGTCGGCGAGGAGATCCTGCTGAACGAACCCGAGCGGATACAGAAGCGGGGTTAGATGGCGCTGATCGAGCTGACCGATGTCACCAAACGCTACCGCGTGGGCGAACAGGAAATTCGCGCACTCGACGGCATCAACCTGACCATTGAGCAGGGCGAGTATGCAGCCATCATCGGTCCGAGCGGCAGCGGAAAAAGCACGCTCATGCATCTTCTCGGCTGCCTCGACATCCCGACCACCGGCAAGGTCGTGATTGACGGCGTGGACGTGTCGCGAGCCAGCGACGGACGCCTCGCCGAGATGCGCAATGAGAAGATCGGCTTTGTCTTCCAGTCCTTCAACCTCCTCGGTAAATTCACCGTCCTCGAAAACGTCGAGCTTCCGATGATCTATTCCGGCGTCTCAAAAAAGGAACGCCGGGACCGCGCCATCGCCGCAGTGGATCGCGTCGGCCTGCAGAACCGCGCGAAAAACACCCCGCTCCAGCTTTCCGGCGGGCAGATGCAGCGCGTCGCCATCGCGCGCGCACTCGTGAATGACCCGAAAATCGTCTTCGCCGACGAGCCGACCGGTAACCTCGACAGCAGCACCGGTGCGAGCATCCTCCAGCTTTTCCGCGAGTTGAGCCAGCAGGGCCGCACCATCGTCCTCGTCACGCACGACTCCGAAATCGCCGACAACGCACCGCGCCGGATCGAAATCCGCGACGGCAAGATCGTGGACCGCGCGCCCGGTGCCCTGCAAAGCGGCATCCGCACGGCCCCAAAGCCCCATTCCCCTTCGGCATGAATTTCTGGAACAGCCTTGCAGTCGGCATCCGGGAGATCTGGTCCCACAAGTTCCGCAGTTTCCTCACCATGCTCGGCGTTATCCTCGGCGTCGCGAGCCTGCTGTCCACTTTTGCGCTCACGGACGGAATGGCGAAAGCCTCGCGCGAGTACATGACGCAGATGGGCGGCGTTGAGCGCATAAACGTCATCGCGCAGGACGTGCCGCAGGAGCAACTCCTCCTCACCGACACCTCGCCCGGCCGCACCGTGGACGACGCGGAACTCATCGCAGCCGCCGCAAAACACGTCAGCCGCGTCACACCGTGGTACACCCAATACGTCCCCCTTCTCCGCGGCAGCGAAAAATTCCGCGCCTACATCTATGGCGTGTGGCCCGACTACATCCCCATCAACCGCCACGTCGTCGAATATGGCCGCAGCATCTCGCAGCTCGACCTCGATGAAGGACGCGCCGTCTGCGTCATCGGTACGCGCATCGTGGAGCAGCTCTGGCCGGAAAAACCGCAGTCCAAACCCGTCGGCGAAACGATCCTCATCGGCGGCAAGCCTTACAAGATCATCGGCATCTTCCAGTATTACGAAAACGCCGACAATCGCGCCGCGCGACTGAAGGGAAAGAAGCCCGTGCTCCTCACCAAGAGCGGCAAATCATACAACCCCTACACCGTGAAAAACACCACGGTCATCATCCCATTCAACACCTTCTACTATGAGTATCGCGCCGCCAACGTCGTCGGCACCGAAGATCAGGGACCGATCCGGAAAATTGACGGCCTCACCATTCAGGCATCAGACCCGGAGCACGTGCAGGATGCCATTGATGAGGCTTCCAGCATCCTCATGCAGACCCACCGGGGCGTGGAGGACTTCACCTTCGACACGCGCCAGGAACTCGCCGAAAGCATCGAGAAGACCGCCCGCAACACCCGCCTCACGGGCGGACTCATCGCCGGCATTAGTCTGATCGTCGGTGGCATCGGCATTACTAATATCATGTTAGCCAGCATCACCGAACGCATCCGCGAGATCGGGGTGCGCCGCGCCATCGGCGCGAAGTCCGGCCACATCTTCACGCAGATCCTCGTCGAGAGCACCGTCATCGGAATCATCGGCGGCTTCCTCGGACTCGTCGCCGCGCTCGGCATGACGCACCTCATCAAGTTCACCACCGACGGCGCGAGCCTGCCCGTGATCCAGACCGCCAGCGTGCTCATGAGCTTCGCCTTCGCCGTGCTGATCGGCGTCTTCAGCGGCATCTACCCTGCCTGGACCGCCAGCCGCATCGCCCCCATCGAAGCGCTGCGCTACGGGTAGAGCCGCTGGAGGAAAGAACATTCCCTAACGACTCCGCGGCGCGGCGGGTATTGCTCTGCGCATGAAACTCCCCCTGATCCTCTCCGCCCTGCTCACCTTGTCACTGGCCGCATCCGCCGCGGACCTGAAGCCGCTGCGCGCGGGAATCATCGGTCTCGATACCTCGCATGTGCTCGCCTTTACGCAGTCGCTGAACAAAGGGCCGAAAAAGCCGGAAGATGTGGAAAAGCTCGCGGGCGTGAAGGTGGTCGCAGCGTATCCGCAGGGCAGCAAGGACATCGAGAGCAGCACGAAACGCGTGCCGGAATACACCGAGAAGGTGAAGGCGATGGGCGTGGAGATCGTGGACTCGATTGACGAGCTGCTAAAGCGCGTGGATGTGGTCTTCCTCGAATCGAATGACGGGCGCGTGCATCTCGAACAGATCAAGCCGGTGCTCGCGGCGAAGAAGCCGGTGTTCATTGACAAGCCGATCGCGGGCGACCTCGCGGATACGATTCGCATTTTGGATCTGATCAAGCAATCGGGCGTGCCGGCGTTCTGCTCGTCGTCGCTGCGCTTTTCCAAAGGCACGCAGGCGGTGCGCGATGGCTCCATCGGCAAGGTGAAGCACGCGGAGACGTTCAGCCCGGCGCATCGCGAGGCGACGCACTCCGAGCTGTACTGGTATGCGGTGCATGGCTGCGAGGCGCTCTTCACGGTGATGGGCACGGGCTGCGAATCGGTGACCAGCATCCTGATTTCGGACGGGAAATTCGAGGTAACGGGCAAGTGGTCGGGTGGCCGCACGGGCGTCTTCATGGACGACCAGAACGGCAAGACCTACGGCGGCAAGGCCGTGGGCGAAAAGGGCGAGGCACCGATCGGCGCCTACGACAGCTACGACGTGCTGCTCTTTGAAATCGTGAAGATGTTCCGCACCGGCAAGGTGCCAGTGAGTGCCGACGAGACGCTGGAGCTCTACGCCTTCATGGAAGCCGCATCGCAAAGCAGCAAGAAGGGCGGCGAAGAGATCACGATCAAGTCGGTGATCGACAAGGCGCGCACGGAGATCGCGGCGAAGCACTGAGCGCGGCACATCACTGAAGGCCGCACGATGCGGGGACTGCCCGGAGGGCTGATGAAGCCGGTGGCGATAATCGCCGGATCATCAATTTCCAAATGCAACCGCCCCGGATGGAGCGGCTGAATGTTCCCAGGCACCTGGGCACATCCGCGTTCTGGACGGGTTCCGGTGATTTTCGCTCGCTGCACTCGCTCCACCGCCGGCTTCCGTGACGCCTCCGAGGCACGGTCTGCAGGCCAATCCAGATTCCACCACCAGAGTGCATGGCAGACTCAAGAATCCGCCTTCATCCCACCGCCCACCGCATCTCGTAAAATTGGATGTTCGATGTGGGACGTTCGATGTTGGATATTCCCTCCATGATTCATCTTCTCGACGACCCCGTCTCCGATCCCCTCGCCCTCTACCGCTACCGCGACGGCATCTCCGCCGTGGACCTGCTCGCGGCCGGCATCTCGCATCTCGATTTTTTCACATGGCTCGCGGATCACCCGAGCACCTTCGCCGCGATCACCGCGCACTTCGGCATCCACCCGCGCCCGACGGATGTCATGCTCACGCTCTTCACGGCGATGGGTCTCGTGCAGCAGAATGGCGGCTGCTTTCACGCCACGCTGCGCGCTCGCGAGCATCTCTCCGCCGGCTCGCGCTGGAATCTCGCGCCGTACTATTCCTCGATGAAGGACCGCCAGCCGACGCTCGACATGCTGAAGGTGCTCAAGACCGGCAAGCCCGCGAACTTCGGCAGCTTCGATCACCAAGCGTGGGCCGAAGCCATGCAGCGTCCCGATTTCGCCGCGCACTTTACCGCCGCGATGGACTGCCGCGGCATCCTGCTCGGCCCCGCGATGGCGAAGCTGCTCGACCTTTCACAGCACACCGCGCTCCTCGACATCGCTGGCGGGAGCGGCATCTACGCCTGCGCGCTCGCGGCAAAAAACCCGCACCTCCGCGCCACCGTGCTCGAACGCCCGCCCGTGGATCGCATCGCCACCGAATGCATCGCGAAGCAGGGCTGCACCGAGCGCGTGAACGTCCACACCGGCGACATCTTCGCCGGCCCGCTGCCCGCGGGCTTCGACGTGCATCTCTGGTCGAATGTCCTGCATGACTGGGACGAACCCGCCGTCCGCGACCTGCTCGCGAAATCCCACGCCGCACTCCCGGGCGGCGGCCTCCTCGTCATCCACGACGCATTCATCAACGCCGACAAAACCGGCCCGCTGCACATCGCCGAGTATTCCGCACTGCTCATGAACATCACCGAGGGAAAATGCTACTCCCTCGCCGAACTGCGCCGCTACCTGAACGAACTCGGCTTTGAGTGGCTCGAACACAAATCCACCGCCGTCGGCCGCGGTTACATCGTCGCGA
>JBDSAR010000504.1:0-3695 GCA_039922035.1 Chthoniobacteraceae bacterium | reverse complement strand
CGTGCGCAACCACGGCTTCACGATCGAGGAGCGCACGGGCTTCGGCGCGCTGATCGAGGCGGGCTTCGTGGACACCTTCCGGGAGTTCGAGAAAGGCGGCGGCCATTACACGTGGTGGAGCCAGATGCACAACGCGCGCGCACGGAACATCGGCTGGCGCATTGACTACTTCCTCGCATCGGCGGCACTGCGCCCGCGGCTGAAATCGGCGCGGATCTACCCGCACATCCTCGGCTCGGACCACTGCCCCGTCGGGCTGGAGCTGAAGAAAAAGTAGGCGCCGTTTTCCAACCTCGCGCGGAGCGCCGAGGGAGCGCCGCCCGTCCCGGCGGCCACGGTGACTCCACGCGCAGCGTCACTTCTTCCTCCCATGCGCCCGACCACACTCCGGCTGCGAAGAAAAGTTCGGGCCTGCGGCGCGGGTTGTGGCCGCCGGGACGCGCGGCGCTCCACGCTGCGCGCGCCCTTCGTGGTTGAACTTCCGCGCACGCGTCCTGCACAGTGCGTGCGATGTCTTCGCGAGTGCTCATCCTTTTCGCCCATCCGGCGCTGCAAAAATCGCGCGTCCACCGCGTGCTGACGGATGCGGTGGCGTCGCTGCCGGGCGTGACCTTCCACGATCTCTACGAGCGCTACCCGGATTTTTTCATTGATGTGAAGGCCGAGCAGGAACTGCTGCGCACGCACGACGCGATCATTTTCCAGCATCCGTTCTACTGGTATTCCGCGCCGGCGCTCGTGAAGGAATGGCAGGACCACGTGCTGCAATACGGCTTCGCATACGGCGATGGCGGCACGGCGCTGCGCGGGAAAATCACGCTCTCGGTGCTCACGACCGGCGGCCCGGAGGAGTCCTACCGCGCGAACATCGCCGATCGGTTTACGGTCCGGCAGCTCCTCGCGCCATTCGAGCAGACGGCGCGGCAATGCGGGATGGACTACCTGCCGCCCTGCGTCTTTCACGGCACGGACGGACTCGATGAAGCCGGCCTCTCCGCAGTCGCGAAAGAATACGTCCAACTGATCTCCGCACTGCGCGACAGCACGCTCGATCGGGCGGCAGCGCGGGATCGCGAGCGACTGAATGCGGACCTCCCCCGCGTCATCACCAACGGGAGCGCGGCATGAGCGACAGTTTTCTTTTCCAAGCCTTCGTCTATCTCCTCGCCGCGGTGATCGCCGTGCCGATCGCCAAGCGCCTCGGCCTCGGCTCGGTGCTCGGCTACCTGCTCGCAGGTGTGGCCATCGGGCCTTCCGCCCTGAATCTCGCGGGCGGCGCGAAGGACGTGATGCACTTCGCGGAGTTCGGCGTGGTGATGATGCTCTTCCTCATCGGCCTCGAACTTCGGCCCGCGCTGCTCTGGCGGATGCGCGGCCCCATCCTCGGAATGGGCGGCCTGCAAATGCTCGGCACATCGCTCGCGGTGCTGGTGATCGCCCTGCTCGCGGGCCGGCCATGGCGCGAAGCGCTCGCTGTCGGCCTCATCGTCGCGATGTCCTCGACGGCGATCATCCTCCAATCGCTCGCGGAGAAAAATCTGCTCAAGACGCGCGGCGGCCAGTCGTGCTTTTCCGTGCTGCTCTTCCAGGACATCGCGGTGATTCCCCTGCTCGCGCTGCTGCCGCTGCTCGCGATGAACGGCGGCTCCGCACCGGGCGCGGAGCATCTCACAAAGCCCCTCGCGCACCTGCCCCACTGGGCGCAGGCGCTCGCGACCTTCGGCGCGGTGGCGATCATCATCATCGGCGGACGCTGGCTGCTGCGGCCAGTGTTCCGCTTCATCGCCGGCACGCGGCTGCGCGAGGCATTCACGGCAGCCACGCTGCTGCTCGTCATCGGCATCGCGCTGCTCATGGAATTTGTCGGCCTCTCCGCTGCGCTCGGCACATTCCTCGCAGGCGTCGTGCTCTCGGACAGCGAATACCGGCACGAGATCGAGACCGATCTCGAACCGTTCAAGGGCCTGCTGCTCGGGCTGTTCTTTCTCTCGGTCGGCAGCGGGATTGATTTTGCGCTCGTCCGCGCGCACCCGGGCCTCATCGCGCTCCTCGTCGCAGGGCTGGTGCTGGTGAAATTCGCGGTGCTCGTTCCAGTCGCGCGCATCTTCCGCAGCGACTGGGGCGAGAGCCTGCTCTTCGCGCTCGCGATGGCGCAGGGCGGCGAATTCTGCTTCGTGCTGTTCACCTTTTCCGAGGCTCACGGCGTGCTCGGCCCCGCGGTGACAAAGCCGCTCACCGCCGCCGTCGCGCTCTCCATGGCACTCGCGCCGTTGCTTTTTCTCCTCTACGAGAAAGTAGTCGCGCCGCGTGTCGCGCGGAAGAAGAACACCCGCGAACCCGACGAAATCGAGGACCACGACCATCCCGTGATCCTCGCGGGCTTCGGGCGCTTCGGGCACGTCATCGGGCGTCTGCTCCGCGCGAATGGCTTCGGCGTGACCGTGCTCGACAACGACGCCGAACAGGTGGAGCTGCTCGGAAAATTCGGCATGCAGAGCTTTTACGGTGACGCCTCGCGGCTCGATTTGCTGCGCGCTGCGGGTGCCGCGAAGGCCCGGCTTTTCGTGCTGGCGATTGACGACGAGGAGCGCTCGCTCGGCATCGTGCGCACGGTGCAGCACGAGTTCCCGAAACTGCGCATCCTCGCCCGCGCCGTGAGCCGCCAGCACGCGTACGAACTTTTCCGTCTCGGCGTGGACGACGTGTATCGCGAGACCCTGGGCAGCGCGGTCGAACTCGGCGTGACCGCCCTGCGCGCACTCGGCATGCGCGGCGTGGACGCATTGCGAGCCACGCGCATTTTCAAACAGCACGACGAGGCCGCGGTGCGCGACATGGCGGACCTGCAGCAAATTGACGGCGCATACGTCACCCGCGCGCGCCAGCACATTGAGAACCTCGAGCGCATCCTGCGCAGCGACCGCTTCGAGGCAAAGGATCCGACCGGCAACCAGTGGTCGCCCGACTCACGGAAGGACGGCGAGTAGCGTCCTTCGAGCGACGCCAAGGAAACGCAGCCGCGCCGATTGTTTTCACCACTGACATGGCCGGCCTTCCCAAGAACAGTTCCTCCTTCGCAACGCTGATCCTCGCGGCTTCCGCGGCCTGCGCGGGAGCGGTGGATTTTGCGCACGATATCGTGCCGATCCTCCGCGAGCACTGCGCGGCGTGTCACACGGGCGACAAGAAGAAGGGCGGGCTCTCGATGAATTCGCGCTCGGACCTGATGGCGGGCGGCGAAAATGGGAAGGCGGTCGTGGCGGGCAAGAGTGCGGAGAGCATGTTCATCAAGGTGATCCTCTCGACGGACTCCGAGGAACAGATGCCTCCGCCGGATGCAAAGCAGAAGCGCGTGCCGGCGGAAAAAGTTGCGCTGCTGAAGGCGTGGATTGATGACGGCGTGAAGTGGGAGGACGGATTCACTTTCAAGAAGCCCTCCTACGAACCGCCGCTCAAGCCACGCAACGTCGCGCTACCTGCGGCGCAGGGCTCGCGCACGAATCCGCTCGATCGCATCCTCGACGCGTACCTCGTGCAGCACGGCAAGCCGCAGCCGCAGCCGCTCGATGATGCGGCATTCGCACGCCGCGTGCATCTCGACCTCATCGGCCTGCTGCCGGAGCCAGATGCGCTCGCAAAATTTCTCGCCGACACCGCGCCGGACAAACGCGCGCGGCTCGTGCGTTCGCTGCTCA
>JBDSAR010000503.1:0-9869 GCA_039922035.1 Chthoniobacteraceae bacterium | reverse complement strand
GCGTCACAGCTTTCGCACTAAAATTCGGAAGCGGCGTTGCAAAAGGCGGCGCGCGTGTTTTTCTCGCCGCGCAAATGGCTGCCTTCCGACTTTTCGATCTGAATCCCGAGCAGGAGCGCGCGGTGCGCACGACCGAGGGCTCCCTGCTGATCCTCGCCGGCGCGGGCAGCGGCAAGACGCGCGTGATCACCGCGCGCGCCGCATTCCTCATCTCGCGCGGCGTCGCGCCGGAGAACATCCTCGCCGTCACTTTCACGAACAAGGCGGCGAAGGAAATGCGTGAGCGTCTCGCGACGATGATCGATCCCGATCAGGCGAAGAAGACGGTGATGTCCACCTTTCACGCGCTGTGCGTCCGCATCCTGCGGCAGGACATCGAGAAGCTCGGCTACAAGAAGAACTTCTCGATCTACGATGAGGGCGACACGACGGGGCTGATCAAAAAAGTGATCACGCGCACCGCGGCGCGCGACGAGAAACTCGATCCCGGACTCGCGAAAAATCTCATCAGCAAGGCCAAGAACAAAGGCTGGCGTGAGCCTGCGGACGACAAGACGCTCATCGGCGCGGTGTTTGCCCGCTACAATCAGGAACTGAAAAACCTGAACGCGGTGGACTTCGACGATCTGCTGCTGCTCACGGTGAAACTTCTCGATCAGCACGGGGACGTGCGCGAGCGGTGGCAGCGGAAATTCCACTACATCATGGTGGACGAATTCCAGGACACGAACCGCCTGCAACTCGACCTCATCATCATGCTCGCCGACGAGCGGAAAAATGTCGCGGTCGTGGGCGACGACGACCAGTCCATCTACGGCTGGCGCGGCGCGGAGGCGTCGAACATTTTGGAATTTGAGACGCACTTTCCGAATCCCGCCGTGATCAAACTCGAGCAAAACTACCGCTCGACCAACTTCATCCTCGGCACGGCGAATTCGCTCATCAAAAACAACGCCCGCCGTCGCGCGAAGAAACTCTGGAGCGCGAAGGAAGGCGGCGAAAAGGTGCGCGTGCTCGCGATGCCGGACGACGTGCAGGAGGCGACCCTGATCGTCAGCGAGATTCACAGCCGGAAGATCACCGAGGGACTCAAGTGGGAGGATTTCGCCGTGCTTTTCCGCATGAATGCGCAGTCGCGGCTTTTCGAGACGACGTTCCGCGACTTGAAAATCCCCTATCGCGTCGTGGGCGGGAACAGCTTCTTCGACAGCCGCGAAATCAAGGATGTGCTCGCCTACGCCGCGTGCCTGATGAATGCGGACGATGACGTGTCGCTGCTGCGCATCGTGAACACGCCCGCGCGCGGCATCAGCGACGGCACGGTGGAGAAGGCGACGACTGCGAGCATCCACAAGCGGTGCTCGGTTTTCGCGATCATGCGCGACGAGGAATTTCTCGCGGAGCTGACGACACGTGCGCGCGGGGCCGTGGAAAAATTTACCGCATTCCTCGACGACACGGACTTGAAAATGCACGAGCCGCTCGCGAACCAGCCCGGCGTCCTGCGCGCGATCCTCACCGACAGCGGCTACCTCGCCGACCTCCAGCGCACCTGCAAGACGCCGGAGGAATGGCTGAAGAGGGAGCAGAATGTGGGGTATCTGCTCAATGACTTTCAGTCCTATCACGACCGCGACGGCAAGGGGCTCCGCGAGTGGCTCGACGCGATGCTGCTGCGCCACGAGCGCGAGGAGGAGAAGGAAGAGGAGGTCAGCGGGGTCACGCTCATCACGCTCCACGCGTCGAAGGGCCTCGAATTTCCGCACGTGCATCTCATCGGCTGCGAAGAAGGCGTGCTGCCGCACGAGCGCTCGAAGCTCGAAGGCACCGTGGACGAGGAGCGCCGGCTGCTCTACGTGGGCATCACGCGTGCGAAGCAGACGCTCGCGATCACCTGGTGCCGCAACCGCACGAAATACGGCAGCGCCGTGTCATGCGCGCCGAGCAGCTTTCTGAAGGAACTCGATCCCGATCTGGTCGATCGCGTGGACGGCGGCGAACTGCTGAACAAGCCCGTGACGCAGGAGAAGGCCACGATGAAATTCGACGCGATCCTCGAGATGCTCGGGAAACTGTAGCGCAGCGTGTGGAGCGCCGCGCGTCCCGCCGGCCACGTCCATGCGCCGCAGGCCTAATCTTTTTTTGGAGCCTGCGTGAAACCGGATGCAAGTGAGGGAGAAGTGACACTGCGCATGGTGTCGTCGTGGCCGCCGGAACGGGCGGCGCTCCACGCTTGCTCCGCGCCATCCGCCACTTCCGCCCGTCCTCCCGCGTGAGATTGGAAATCTCGCCTACTTTGCTGGCACCGCTCCCGGTGCTGGCACTGGCGCAGACACTGGCGCTTTTGGCGGCACCGGTGCATTTCCGGAAAATGGTGCGTGCCCCTCGACGGTGATGATTGGCTTCACCGCGTCGCCTTTCACGCTGAACGTGAAAGGCTGTGACTGATACGTGCCATTGCCGACGGCTTCGATGGACGGTGAACGCGGCTTCGCGAGATCGAGCCGTCCGCCAATTCCGAAATCACCATTCACATAGCGTCCTGTGCCCTGCTCAATGCGGACGGCATTTCCCTCAAGCGTGAATTGCGCCTCCACCTCACGCACCGCGCCGCCGCTCCAGTCGAGCGGCAGGATGCCGTGCGCGAGATGCATTCTGCCGCCGAGTTTGAACGCCGTGAGCGGGCCGTCGGCATTCACCGTTCCGGTGAGCGTGCCGCCGAGCGGCCAGTCCACACCCGTGAGCCGGGACACCGCGCGAAGGTCCAGTTCGTTTGCCTCGATATGCACGCGGCCCACGGTTTCGTCGTTGAGAAGCCGTGCAAAGTTCACATCCGGCCAGCGCTGCCAGAGATCGAGCGGAAGGAATGCATCGCCCTGCAGGCACACGCGATCGCGATGCAGCACGCGCACGCCGCGGAGATTCACCGCACTCGGCCCGACGCTGATGCCCCCCGTGAGCACGGTGCCGCTTTCTGCGAGGCGAAATTTTTCGCACTGCACCTCGCCGGGGCGGTAAATGCCGGCCGCCTCCGCATCGAGCGGCAGCGTGCCGCGGGGGCCGAGCAGTCGGAAGCGGTTCAGCTTCGCGGAAAAATTACCCTCGTGGTTTGCGCCGGCGCCTTTGCCCGACCACGTGGCCTCGATGCCGCCGCCGAGCGGCGTCGGCAAGACGTAGGGCGTGAGCACGGTGCGATACACGCCGAGGTCACGCGCCGAAAGACGCCATTCGCCGGAGTAGCTGCCATCGCCGAGGCTGATGAGCCCGCTGCCGCGCAGGATGTCTTCCTCGTGGAGGAATTGCGCATTGATGATCTGCAGCTCGCGCTCGTGGAAAAGCAGTGCGGCATTCAGACTGTCGATCGGTGCGGTACGCCACTGCAGCCCGTTGCCGTTCATGATCATCTGGCCCTCGTATTTTGCAGGGCCCTCAGCCTGCACGCCGCTACCGCTCACCGCGCCGCGGATGAACAACTGCCCGGCGGTGTACTTGAACTCCGGCAGCATGAGCGCGGACAGCTCAGTGAGATTGCGAATGTCCGCGTCCACCTTGAAATCGAACTGGCGATCCCACCACTGCACGCCCGGCTCCGGCAGCGCCATCGTGCCCTTGATCGCGAGCTGGTTCTGCCCCTGCCGCAGCTTGAACTCGTGAATCTGCAGCCGCTGCTCAACGAGCGAGAGGCCGAGCACCAGCGAATCCCACTGGCGCGATTCCCACTGAAACGCGCCGGCATCGAAACGCAGCGTCGCCTCGGATTTCGCGACATCGCTCGGCATGCCGTGGAAAGTGAAGTTCCCCGAGTTTAGCACGCCCCCAGCGGCGTCGTTCACACCCAGGAATGACGCGAGCCCCGCGACGCTGATCTTGGAAAGGTTGCCGTTGCCATCGAAGCGCAGCCGCCGGTCATCAAAGGTGGCCTCTGCATCCGCCTTGATGTTCCCGCCGAACGCATCGAACTCCGCGGACAGCATCAGCTTGCCCTTTGCAAAATCGTTGAGCGACACACTCAGGCTCGCGAGCGTCACGTCCGGCGCGAGCTTCATGCCCGCGATCGTCGCGCGCGATCCCTCCAGCGAGGTGTGCGCCCGCACGCCGGTGAATGTCTTCCTGCCAGACTCCGTCTTCATCGCGATCTGCGTGGCGCGGAAGACGCCCGCCGCCGTCTCGCTCAATGAAAAATGTGCGCCGCCCACGCGCAGCCAGTCATCGCCGCGATCGAGGATCATCTCCGCATTGCGCACCGTGTAGTTCCCCGGTTTCGCACCCTCCACCTCGAGCGCATGCCGCAGCCACTCCATCTGTCGCTCTTCGCCGGAGTTTGCGTCGGCGCCGTACGGCAGCGACACCCTCGCAGTCACGTCATCCATCTCCAGTTCGCGGAACCACAGGCCATTTCCACCAATGGGATAAAAACCGATCCGCTCCGCGCCTGAGCGCACCCAGCCAGCCACCGGTGCAGGGAAAATATTGCTCCACGCGAGCCATGCGCGCGCCCGTCGGATTTCCACACGGGTCACCGCACCGGTGTCGGCACGGTAGGTCCACAGGAGGTTGTGGATGACCACGGGCTCAAAAAGGTTTCCCTCAATCACGCCCATGGAAAGTGCCGCGCCGCTCTGCCACGCGCGGAATTTCAAAACCACGCGCACGACGTGTGGAAACACGGGGGCCTGCACGGCGATGCAAAGCAGCAGCACGATGCAAAGCAGCAGGAACCGGAGGCGCGCGAGCAGGCCTCGCTTTTTTTTCTGCCTGGGGCTCGGGGAAACGGGCTCGGAGGTTGCGGACTCGGATTTTTCTATCACAGCTCCGCGCAGCCTAGGACGGCATTCATGAAAATGAAAGTCTCTCTCTCAGACGCCGCGTTGGTGCGCTGCATCGGACTATTTCTCGGGAATCTCACTCAGCTTCACTGAGCGCCCCTGCGCCGCGCTCCGGTCGGCGGCGGCGATGACGCGGTGGGACTTGAATGCATCGGCAAAGCTCGTGAGCGGCATGTCTTTTCCTGCATCGAGCGCGTCGAAGAACGCCTGGAACTGCGTCTGATACGGGTGGTCGCTCACGTCACCGGAATCGAGCATCTTCATCGAGAGCTGCGACCACGAGTGCTTGTTCAGGCCGCCGAGCTTCTGGCTGTGGAATTTATTGTCGAGGATGCTGCCCTCGCTGCCGACGAGGTGCGTGTGAAAGTAGTATGGCTGCAAGCAGTCCACGACCGCGGCGGATTTGCCGACTGCGCCGCCTTTGAACCGCAGGATGCTCGTCGAGCTGGTCTGATATTCGTACGCGGCGAAAATCGGATTCTTGCTCTGGGTCGCGTAACTCGTGACTTCCTCGACCTCGCCGCCCATGCAAAGCAGCAGCGCATCGAGCGCATGGCAGCCGGCGGTGAGCAGCGCGCTTCCGCCGAGTTCCTTCTTCGTGTTCCAGCGATACTGGCCGTACCACGGCCCGATGCCATGATAGTAGTCCACCTCGCCGTAGTGCAGCGAGCCGACCATGCCGGAATCAATGACCGCCTTCGTCGAGAGGAACTGCGACGAGTAGCGGCACTCGAAGCACACGCACACTTTCACGCCCGACGACTCCGCGGCGGACTTCATCGCGAGGATGTCGCTCCATTCGATCGCGAGCGGCTTCTCCACGATGATGTGCTTCCCGTTCTTCGCCGCGGCGATGAATTGCTGCGCGTGCTGATTCGGATAGCTTGTGATGTCCACGACATGGATGCTCTTGTCCGCCAGCATCGCCGCGAGATCGGTGAAAGCGGTGATCGGCGAGCCGTGCTTCGCGGAGAGTTCGGCGGAGTCAAGCTTGCGCGAACTCCACACGGCAGTGACCTGCGCCTGCGAACTGGCATTGATGGCGGCGATATGGGCCGTGGCGGCCCAGCCATAGCCGATGACGGCGACGTTGTATTTTTTGCTCATGGGATTTGGAGGAAAAGGAGAGTCACGCGTTCTATTCGCACGCCGCGTGATGGCGAGAGGATTTCAAGGAGCCGGGGCGCCCCGGCTCCTTGCGTTCACTGCGCCTCGCCTTTCAGGAACGACAGCAGGTCCGCGAGATCCTGCGGCTTCATCGTCGCCTCGAGCCCCGAGGGCATCAGCGAATGCTCGCTCGCGGTGAGCGATTTGATGTTCGCACGCAGGATGTTCTCCTCCACGCCGAGCGGCTGGAGCAGCGTGATGGATTCCGGCGTGTCGGATGTGATGATGCCGGCGAGCGTGCGGCCGTCCTTCAGTTCAAGATTGCTCGCGGCAAAGGCGGCGATGACCTCGTAGTCGGGCACGACGATGTGGAGCAGGATGGACTCCTTCGGCTGGTTGCGCATGCCAAGCAGATCCGGGCCGACATTGTGCCCCTCCTGATCCAGTCGGTGACACGAGGAGCAGAGCGTCTTGAAGACCTCCTTGCCGTGCGCCGCCTTTGGCGCGAGCGCGAGCACCGCCTTCGATGCCTCGTAGGCTTTCATGCGATCGCCGTCCGCGGGTGCGCCGAAAAGTTTCGCCGCACGATCGCGCACGGCGGCGTCCTTGCCCTTGGAAAGCGCGGTGCGCTGCGCTGCGCTGATTGCATTCTTCGGCACCACACCGGACTCGACGGCATCGAGCACACGCGGGACATGCGCCGGACGCGCGAGCAGTGCGGAAAGCGTGACCTCGCGATCCACCGGTGTGAGAGCCGCAAGACGCTTCGGCGCTAGCAGTGGGCTGGCTGCTTCGGCGCTGTCGAACGTCGCAAGTGCGCGCACTGCGGCTGTGCGAAGCTCGGGAATCACATCGCGCGCGGAGGATGTCGCCAGCGATGTCAGCGCCGTGGAAACGTCGCTCCATTCCGCGTGCTTGAGCAGGCCGACCGCACGCAGCTTCGACTCGGTGGATGAATTCTTGGATGCAACGATGTCCGCGGCAGACGCGGATGTCTTGCGAACCCACGGGGGCGCGTTGCCAACGATACGGAGGTTCGCCCCGTCGGCGACACCGGCGAGGAATGCGACACGCAAGTTTGTGGGCGTGTTCTCGATGTCCGGCATCGTGTCTGCGGAAAGCGCGTCCTTCTTCGCCGCGACCGCAGCGCGTGCGAAGAGCACGCCGAGTTCGCCGAGCAAATCCGCCGCACCGGGCTGGCCGTCGTTGAGTTTCGCAAACACCGCGGACACAAATTCACGCTCGCGTCCCGCGATGCCGCTCAGCACTGCCGCGCGCGTCCACCGATCCTCAGCGCTTGCGGTGGCGATCTTTGCGAGCGCCTGCAACGCCAGCGGGTCGCGCGATTCGCCGAGGCCGAGCGCGGCGCGGAAGCGCGTGCGACCGTCTTTCTCCGCGCCGTTCAGCAATTCGTCGAGCGGCACCTTGTCCAAATCATCGCGCTCCAGCCCGCGATCTTTCGCATAAGACCACTCGCGCGGGATGTCCTTCACGACGGGCTTCGAGGATGTGATGCGCCAGATGCGGCCGCTCTTTTTGCCGGCCTCAAAATCGGTGTGCTTGCGGATTTCCTCGGGCAGGTAGTCCGGGTGCTCGATCGTCCTGCGATACATGTCGCAAAAGTAGAGCGCGCCGTCCGGGCCGCGCGTGAGGAAGACCGGGCGGCACCAGTCGTCGCTCGACGCGAACAGCTCGCGCTTTTCCAGCAGCGGTTCGGCGGCGAAGGTCGCGCCGTGCGGCACGAGCTTGTCCGCGTGGATGAGGTTGCCCGTCGGGTCGCAGGAAAATGCGCAGCCGTCGAACTTCATCGGCAGTGCGCCGCCGCGCCAGATTTTCACCCCGCACGCGGCGCTGAACGAACCCGCGTGCGAGTCGGCGGTGGTGATGTTCGAGCTGATCGGGAAGAGCCGCACGCCGTCGCCGCCACCCTTCAGTCCGGTCTTCACCGTGCGCTCGTTGCAGTCCTGCACGGTCTCGCCGAATGCGAGGTGCGGATTGCGCCGCAGCCAGTGCGACTCGATCACGACGTGCTGCACGGGCAGCCGGTTCATGCAGATGAAGCGGCGGCCGAAGTCGTCGAACGCGATGCCATATTGCGACTTTCCATCCACTGTCTCGAAGTCGCCGGTCTTCGGATTCCAGCGCAGGTCGCCGGTCATTTTCAACGCGGGCTTCTCGGGATGCTCGGGCGAAGTGATCGTGCCGCCGACGAGTCCCGCGGCGAAATAAATCCAGCCGTCCGGGCCGACTGTCGGGCAGTTCACGCGGAGCTGCGTGCTTTTCGCGTAGTCGAAGCCCGTGAGCAGCACGCGCTTCACGTCCGCCTTTCCGTCGCCGTCGGTGTCCTTGAAAAAGTAGATGTCCGGCGCACACGTGACGATGAGCCCGCCGTCCCACGGCATCACACCATTCGGAAATGTGAGGCCCTCGGCGAAAACCGTGCGCTTGTCGTAGTGCCCGTCTTTCTTCTTGGATTCGAGCATGACGACGCGGCCCACCGGCGGCTCGACCGTGTGCGGGTAGCCGCGGTTCTCCGTGACGAACAGCCGCCCCGCGTCATCGAACGCCATGGCGCACGGCGACTCGACCAGCGGGTCGGAGGCGACGAGTTCGACACGCAGGCCATCGGCGACTTGGAAAGTCTTCAGTTCCTCCTCGGCGGAGAGCGGTCCGCGCTCGGCGGGATTTGCAGCCGTGCAAAAAAGCGCGGAGGCTGTGAACAGGACGGCAACGAGAACGTGGGGGAATTTCATGGCTTGGCACTCAGGCCAATCCGCGCAGCGGAACGCAATTAGCATTTTGCATTTGCATCGGGTGGAACGGGCGGCCCCGCCCGTTGCATCCGGCAGGCCACCGGATGCGCTCTGCGCGCAGCGCAGCCTTCGGTCCTCGGCAGGCACGCTGCGCGTGAGGGCTCGCTTTGCAAGAATGTTCCCGGCGGGCCGCCGGGAACTACGGGCGGGCCGCCCGTTCCACCCAGAGCCGGCGGGACGCCGGCGCTCCACTCTGCGCCGCTGCGCACCCTGCGCTTCACACGCGCTGCGAGGTTGCGCAGTTCGCCGCGATGCGGAGTATGCGCGGCTCACATGATTTCACCCGATAGCAGTCCCAGCTCAGATTTTCCGGAGACCATCCGGAAGATTTTTTCCCAGGACGGGCTGCTGTCGGAGGCGAAGAGCTTCGAGTATCGGCCGGAGCAGCAGGAGATGGCGGTCGCGATTGCGGAGGCGCTGGCGGGAAAGACGCATCTCGTCGTCGAGGCGGGGACGGGCGTGGGGAAGTCGCTCGCGTATCTCATCCCGGCGATCCTCTGGGCGAAGCAGCAGAACCGGAAGGCGGTCGTCTCCACGCATACGATCAATTTGCAGGAGCAGCTCATTTTCAAAGACATCCCGATCGTGCGGAAGGTGCTCGCGGAGGTGGCGGGCGATTTCACGGCGATCCTTTGGAAAGGGCGCGCGAATTACATCTGCCCGACGCGACTGGAGCGCGCGATGTCGCAGGCGGGCGAGCTTTTCACCTCGACGGAAACGGAGGAGCTGAAGCGCATCTGGGAATGGGCGCAGAAGACCACGGACGGCTCGCTCACGGATCTCGAAGTGGAGCCGGATTCGCATGTGTGGTCGCTCGTGTGCAGCGAGCCGCACATCTGCACGCCGAAGACCTGCGGCAACAATCCGCGCTGCCATTACCAGAACATCCGCAAGCAGCTCGTGAGCGCGGACCTCGTGGTGATGAATCACACGCTGTTCTTCCTCAGCCTCGGCGGCATCGCGGAGCAGGACAAGGACGAGAGCGGCTACCTTTTTGCGAATGACTTCGTGATCTTCGACGAGGCGCACACCGTCGAGTCGGTCGCGTCGCGGATGATCGGGATGAATGTCTCGCAATACGGCCTGCGCTACGCGCTGCACCGGCTCTACAATCCGAAGACGA
>JBDSAR010000502.1:0-4287 GCA_039922035.1 Chthoniobacteraceae bacterium | reverse complement strand
TCGATTTCACCACGCACATCTCGTCGGCGATCCCGTGAAAATTCGGGATTGCATCGGACATCCATGTGCCGCCCTTCCCGTGCTGCGTGAACGTGTGCGGCGTGCCCATGAGCTTCGGTACGCCGGTCGTGAACGCGAACTTTTTGCCCTTGATGAAGGCGTCCGGCGCGTCCTCGCCGTTGTGCTTCACCAGCTCAGGCTTGTAGTCGAAAATGTCGAGGTGCGGCGGCCCGCCGGACATGTGGAGATACACTACGCGCTTCACCTTCGCCGGGAAGTGCGGCTTGTGCGGCGCGAGCGGATTCACCTCGGCAGTGAGCGCGGAGGCGCTGCTGCCGAGCAGCGCATTCATCGCGATGGAGCCGAGGCTAAACTGCCCTGCGCGGCGGAGAAAATGGCGGCGTGTCTGTGCCTGGAGGAGGTCGAGTTCGGGATTCATGGGTCAGCGTTTCATCACGGTTTCGTCGAGATTCAGCAAAGTGTTCGCAACAGTCGTCCACGCAGCGAGGTCGGCGACATCTGCGCCCTTCGGCACCGGACCGATCGGATTCGTCGCCATTTCGAGCGCCTTCTTTTCATCCTGCCGGTAGCTCGGAAGCACCGCGGCATGAAGTGCGACGAGGCGCTGCACTTCCTTGTCAGTCGGAGGGCGGGTCAGCGTGAGGCGGATGCCGGCACGCACTTTTTCCTCAGCGGTCGAACCCGCGGCGACCATGCGGCGTGCGAGCGACTGCGCGGCCTCGATATAAACAGGATCGTTCATCGTCACGAGCGCCTGGAGCGGCGTGTTCGTGCGGTTGCGGCGCAGCGTGCAGATCTCGCGGTTCGGCGCGTCGAATGTGACCATTGAGGGATACGGCGCGGTGCGGCGCCACTCGGTGTAGAGCGCGCGGCGGTGCATGTCCTCGCCCGCGCTCGTCGCCCAGTCGAGTCCTCCGCCGAAGGCCGCATTCAGCCCCATGTTCGGGCGCGGCGGGCGCACGGATGGGCCAAACATTTTCCGCGAGAGCAGTCCGCTCACGGCGAGTGCCTGGTCGCGCACCATCTCCGCGCCCATGCGGAAGCGCGGACCGCGCGCGAGCAAGCGGTTGTCCGGATCGCGCTCGGCGAGTTCGGGCGTGACTTTCGACGACTGGCGGTAAGTCGCGGACGTCACGAGCAGCTTCAAAATTTTCTTCATGTCCCACTTTTCGCGGACGAGCTCGGTCGCGAGCCAGTCGAGCAATTCGGGATGCGACGGCGGCTCGCCCTGCGCACCGAATTCCTCGCTCGTGCGCACGATGCCGATGCCGAAGATGGATTCCCAAAATCGGTTCGCGATCACGCGCGCAGTGAGCGGGTTGGCTTCGTCCACGAGCCAGCGCGCGAGGGTGAGGCGGTTCATCGGCGCGCCCTTCGGCAGCGGGTGAAATGCGACGGGCACGCCCTCGGTCACCTCGTCGGCGAGCACCTGAAAATTTCCGCGGAGCTGAACCTTCGTCTTGCGGCGCTGGCCGTCCGCGAGTTCGCGCATCACTGGCACGGTCACCTGCGCGATGCCGTCGATCTGTTTCCGCAACGCCGCAATCTTGTCGCGCTCCGGCTTCAGTTCCGGCGCGAGTTCGCGTGCGTAGTATTCCGTCAGCCGCTCGCGCTGCGCGGGAGTGCGCTGGGCTTCTGCGACGGCGAGGATGCCGAGGTCATCCACCGGCGTCCGCACATGCGCTGCGACGCGCGGGTCAGATGTCGCCGCGATGCGGAAACGGCCGAGCGTCATCTTCTCAAACTTCGAGTCGTGCTCAATGGTGACGACGATGCGCGAGCCTGCTGGTGCCTCGACGGGATTCGCCGCGAGCAGCGTGAGCGTATGCGGCTTCGTCGTCGCACCGCCGACCGCCCAGCCGGGCTGCTTCTTCGCCGGTTGATTCCTGGCCGGCTTGGCCTTCGCGTCCGTTGCCGTGTCTTTCAAGACGCCCTGCTCATCGAAATCCGACTGCGTGAAATCCGTGACAGCCGTGCTGAGCACGATGTCGCGACTGCCGTTCATCGAAAAGATCGTGCTCGGCATCGGCGTGTCGTTGCCGGCTTTTTCCCAGACGGATTTGCGCTGCGCATCCAGGGCGACTACGCGGAATCCCTTCAGGCGCTCCGGAAGTTCCGTGCGGTTCCAGACTGCGATGCGATCGATGGGCTGCTCACTCTTCAAATCCACCTCCCACCAGCGATCGTCGCCCTCCGCGGCATGTGCCACGGAGCCCTTCGCGTATTCGCCGGCGGTGTTGCCATCAATCGCGCGCTTCGCCTCGGCATCACCATAGGTGCCGGATTGCGTCGCGACCCCGTCGCGCGCGACATTTTTTCCGCCGCTGAAAATCTCGACCTCCGCGAGTTGGAGGGTCTTGTTTTTCCCCGGCAGCTCGATGCGGACGTATCGAGCCACAGGCCCCTTCGCAGCGGCGGGCGGCACCACCGACGCGCGCACCCGCGTCACCACGAAATTCCCCTCACCATGTCCCGCGCCCTTTCCGGGCAGTGTGTCCGCGGGGAGTGACTCGATGCGCAGCGCGGAGATTTTTTCCGCCGCCGTGACAGGAAGCTCCACCGTGTAAGTGTCCTTCTTCGCGTCGTTCTTCGGCACGGTGAGCGTGCCGTCCGGCCGCGTCTCGATCAGCGCGCCGGATTTTGCCTTCGCCGCGGCGGGCTGCGGTGCGCGCCATTCGAGCTTCGAGGGAAATTCGCGCGCCCACTTTTCCGCGCCCGCGATCACCGGCGCAGGCGGCGATTTGAATTTCGCGTCAGTCGCCGACAGCTCCGCCTCCCACTGCGCGCGCTGCGCCTTCTGCTCGGAAGTGGTGAAGCTGAGCACCGGCGACTCATCCTTTTTGTCGGAGTCCGCCGTGTTGTTCAAAAACGCGAAGAGCCGGAAATACTCGGCATTCGTGATCGGGTCGAACTTGTGCGTGTGACACTGCGCGCACGCAAACGACGTGCCCATCCACACCGCCATCGTCGTGTTCGCGCGATCCACGACGGCGGCGTTGCGAAATTCCTCATCGTCCGTGCCGCCCTCGCTGTTCGTCATCGTGTTGCGGTGGAATGCGGTCGCGGTGATCTGCTCGTCGGTCGCATTCGGCAACAGGTCGCCGGCGATTTGCTCGATGGTGAACTGATCGAATGGCATGTTCGTATTGAACGCGCGGATGACCCAGTCGCGATACGCCCAGATCGTCCGCGGCGGATCGTCCGCATAGCCTGCCGAGTCCGCATAGCGCGCGATGTCGAGCCACGCGCGGCCCCAATGCTCGCCGTATGCACTCGATGCGAGCAGACGATCCACGAGCTTCCCGTACGCGTCGGGCGACTTGTCGGCGGCAAAGGCGTCCGCCTCCTCCGGCGTCGGCGGCAATCCTGTGAGATCGAGCGAAACGCGGCGGATGAGTGCGTAACGATCCGTCTCCGGCTGAGGCGTCAGCTTTTCCTTTTCGAGCCGTGCAAAGATGAACGCATCGATCGAATTTTGAGTTTTGAACTTCGGATTTTGAAGCGTCGGCGCCGACGGGCGCACTGGTTTTTCATACGACCAGTGTTTCGAATACTTCGCTCCGCTCGCGATCCATTGCCGCAGCAATTCGATCTCACGGGGCAAAAGTTTTTTTCCGGACTTCGGCGTCGGCATCAGTTCGTCGGAATCCTTCGACGTGATCCGCGCGATCAAATCACTCTGCTCCGGGTGCCCTGGCACGATGGCGTGCGTGCCATCGAGGTCCGCCCGCGACCCCTCTTCGGTATCGAACCGCAATCCACCGCTCCCCGTCTTCCCGCCCTTGCGCTCCTTTTCATCCGGGCCGTGGCACTGGAAGCACTTGTCCGAAAGGATGGGCCGGATGTCGCGCTGGAAATCCGGCGGCGTCTGCGCGAATGCCTGCGGTGCCAGCAGCAACGCAGGCGCGATAAGGGAGGCCAGTGGAAGACAAACGCGATTTCGGAACATGGGACGCAGGGAAGTCACCCCGCACACTGCCGTTTATTTGCCACCGAAGCCACCGCGAACCGCAGCAGTGCCGCTACTTTTACTCCGGAGCACCCTTCACCTTCTCGATGAGAAAATCCTGGATGTCCGCGTGCTTCAGATCGGGCGGACCGAGCACTCAGACGCTCTTGCCGGCTGAAACCGGGGTTACTTCGCCGCGCCCTTCTTGCTGCGCATGATCGGCGCGAGATATTTCGCGGTCGCGGCGGCGATGACGTTGTAGCCGGCGAGATTCGGATGCCGGTCGGCGAACCATCCGGGCAGATGGCCGAAGATGG
>JBDSAR010000501.1:0-2007 GCA_039922035.1 Chthoniobacteraceae bacterium | reverse complement strand
CGGATTGTAGCCGTCCGTTTTCACATATACGCACGCGGGCTTCGCGGCATCGTATTGCGCCGGGATGAATACCGTGACGTCGCGCACCGTGCCGGGAAAAATCGCGCTCTTCGTGAAGGTGAACTGCATCGTGGTGCCGGGCAGAATATCCTCCGGCTTGATCACCGGCGGCTCGTATTTTGGAACATCCGCAGCCTCGCTCGCTGCTGCGACTGCGCTGCCGGCAAGCGGCCTGATGAACCATTGAAGGTGCTGATCGTTCGGCGTGTTCGTCCACAGATCGATCTTCGAGCCGGGTGTCTGCTTCCCGCCAAGATCGTCGAGGCCCATGTCCGGCGCGTGCTTCGGCACGAGGCTGTAGCTGCCGTTCTCGTGCTTTGAGAGCGACCACAGTTGCCACGGCTCGCCTTTGTCGGCCTCAAGCACGATCGCCGATCCCATCTTGGCCGCACCCTTTTCCACCGCCAGCGCGAGAGCGGGATTCGATGCGGGTTTGATGGAAAACAGATTCTCGCCCTTCGGAGTGATCACCCATTTCTGATTCACTGCGCCCACCGCCTTGCCGATCGAGACCACCGCGCCTGCATCCGCAGCCCCGGTCGATTCCAGCACCATCGCCGGTGCGCTCGCGGGGACGATCGAATATGCGCCCCAATCTTCAGCGAATGAATGCGAGGCACCGCACACCGCAGCGAGCGCGACAAGCATGCGCGGGATTCGGGTGACGTTCCGGCGGGCCGGCAAGGTGAGATATCTGATGATGTTCATGAATCGGACGCGTGGTCGCGCGACCACCCAGTGAGGAGCGCGCCGGAGCCTGAACGCTAGAATGAGAATGCGTCCTACTTTTTCGCGTCCGTGTCCCACCACTTGGAGAGGCGCGAAGTCGGGACACCGGGAAATGCGAGGCCGGCATCGGCGTAGTGCGACGTGTCGTTGAAAAGCGTGAGGCGTGCGTGCGAAGGATCTTTGAAGTCCACGATGTTCAGCGCCGCGGGCAACTGGTCGAGATTGTCGCGGTAGCGGCGCGGATCGAAGCCGAGCAGCGAACTGAGAAGCAGCCTGATGGTCGCCTTATGCGAAACGACGAGCACATTTCCCGCCGGATGCGCGCGCACGATGTCGATGAGCACCGGGAGCGCGCGTGCCGTGACTGCCAGCCCGCTTTCACCGCCCTCCGGCGCAAACGTGTACGGATCCCGATCCCACGCCGCCATCTCATCAGGAAACTGCTGCTCGACTTCGCGCCGCGACATCTGCTCCCAGCGTCCGTGCGAGATTTCGCGCAGGCCGTCGCGTGACCGGATCTCGATCCCGTGCGGCTCCGCGAGCATGCGCGCGGTCTCGGCGGTGCGCCCCAGCGGCGAAGCATAGATCGCGGAAATGCTCTCGCCGCCGAGACGCACAGCGAGGCGGCGGGCCTGCTCGCGACCCTCCTCGGAAAGCGGCACGTCGGTCGCGCCTGCGAAGCGATCCTCCGCGGTGAGGACGGTCGCGCCGTGGCGGACGAGGAAGATGCGGGTATTCGTGGAAGCCATGCCGCGTTGCTAATGTGGTGAGCGAGAAGTTCGTGCAATAATGATTTAAGTACGGCGAAAGGAGTGCATGCCGACTGGACGACCGCTGCTGCCACTGGTTTTGAATGCCGATGAGAAAGCCAAACTGGAGATGATGGCCCGCCGCCCGAAGACCGATCCACGCACCGCCCAGCGCTCCCGGATCGCGCTCGATTGCGCGCGAGGCTGAGCAACACCGCGGTGGCTGCCCGGCGCGGGGTGACCCTCCAGACGGTGGGCAAGTGGCGCCAGCGCTTCCTGGACGGGCGACTGGGGGCGCTGGGCGATGCCCCGCGCTCCGGCCAGCCCCGCAAGCTTACGGAAGCGCAGGTCGAGGCCGTCATCACCCGCACGCTGGAAACCCGGCCCAAGCACGCCACGCACGGGAGCACCCGCACCATGGCCGAGGCCAGCGGGCTCAATCAAAACGCCATCGTGCGCATTTGGCGGG
>JBDSAR010000500.1:0-15772 GCA_039922035.1 Chthoniobacteraceae bacterium | reverse complement strand
GAGACGGGCAGCAAGGTGATCCCGCCGCAGCAGATTTCGCAGTTGCCCGAGTCGGAGGTGACCATCGCCTCGATGTTGAAGCGCGAGGGCTACGCGACGGCGCACTTTGGAAAATGGCACGTCGGTCGCGTGAGTCCGACGCGGCACGGCTTTGATGAAAACGACGGGCCGAACAACAACGGCGGGCCGGACGACGTGGAGAATCCGAATCCGAAGCAGGCGTTTGCAACCGCGGAGCGCGGGATGGATTTCATGGCGCGGCAGGCGAAGGCGGGGAAGCCGTTTTACCTGCAAGTCTCGCACTACGCCGGTCGTGGCGGGACGGATGCGAAACCGGAAACTTACGCCGATGTGCGCAGACGCGCGACGAACGATCGCGACCAGCGTCTCGTCGGCGGCGCGGCGGTGACGCAGGACATGGACACCACGATCGGCATGCTCATGGCAAAACTCGACGAACTCGGCATCGCGAAGAACACGTATTTCATCTACACCTCCGACCATGGCGCGCAGGGCCGCAATGCGAACGGCCCGCTCTCCAACGGCAAGGGCACGGTGTGGGAGGGTGGCTTGCGCGTGCCGCTGATCATTCGCGGGCCGGGCGTGAAGGCGGGCGTGTGCTTGCACACTTTCGCGACGACGGTGGACATCCTGCCGACCATCGCGGCCATCGCTCATATGAGGGAGCCGCTGCCGAAAGGCATCGAGGGAGGCAGTCTCGCGGCCGTGCTCGGCGGCGCGGCGAACGCATCTGTGAAACGTGCGCGGGAGGAATTCATCGCGCACTTTCCGCACTACGACAAAAATGAACTCGGGCCGGCATCCGCACTCGTGCTTGGCAGCATGAAGCTCATTCATCCGTACGACACGAATGTGCCGATGCTGTTCGATCTCGCGAAGGACATCGGCGAACAGCACGACCTCGCGGAGGATCGCGCGAAGGAGACCGCGGACCTTGAGCGGAGGCTGAACGAATACCTCAAACTCGTGAGCGCGGGGATGCCGACGGCGAATCCGAAATACGATGCGAGCAAGGCGCAGCCATTTCAGGAGCGCCGCGGCGGCAAGGGTCCTGGCGGCAAAGGCAAAATGAAGCCGGTTCCGCAGCCCGGGAATCCCGCCAAGGGCTACCCGAACGCCGTTCCCCGGACAGCAGCGGAGGTCACTTATGTGAGCGGAAACATTCTCGGCGCCCCCGGCTCCATGCGCATCACGGTCGCACCAGACAAAGTGACCGCCGAACTCGTGCGTTCCTACGAGCCCGGCACCGAGACGGACACTCAGAATAACCATCAGGTGGATTTTTCCTACACCATCGGCGCACCGCGGCGGTAACCATGCATCTTGACCGTCCATCTTGAGCGCAGAGTTCCAATGACATCATCCCAAGAGCGATCAGGCGGACAGGGCACGATGAAGACTGCATTCATCCTCATACGGCTGGCGGTGGGATGCATCGCGTCCGGTGGCGCGGAAGTTCGTACCACGGCCAGCGCGCCCAATGTCCTCGTCATCGTCGCCGCTGCTCTCGGGTGGGCGGGCGTGGGCTTTCACTCGAAGTCGATGGTGACCCCGCACCTCGACAGGCTGGCAAAGGAAGGCACCGACCTTCAGTGCTTCTACGTGGATTCCACGTGCAGTCCGACCCGCCTCGCGCGGCTGACGAGCCAGATGCCCCGCCGTTGGAATATCGTATCGGCACTGGATGGGGGGCCGCTCCGGGAATGCCCGCGGGCCTCAACACGATCTCCTCGACTTTCAAAGCCGCCGGATATCGCACGTCGCTCATCGGCAAGTCGCATTGCGGCACCGTGAAGAACAACGCAGCGACCCATTGGTATCATCCGCATGCGCATGAGGCGACGCAAAAGCAAATCACGATGGGCACTGGCGGGCTGCTCCACATCAACGTCGCCGCCCCGACTGCGCAACGGATCACGACGCTGCCCGACATGCTGACGAAAAACCATTTTCCGACCGAAGCCGAAGTGACCGCGCGCTGGGGGGATGGAGAGCGTTCGATTCGGGCCGCCCCAGCGGGAATTTGCCTTCGGCAAAAAAATACTTCGACCTGAAGATCATCGATCGCGTCGTCAAACTCGGCTCTACCGAGGCGTGGACGATCTCGAACAACCGCACCTTCGGCCACTCGTTCCACGTCCACGACGGACAGTTCAAAATCATCTCACGGAGCAATGGTCCGGTGGAGAACTACGAGCAGGGCTGGAAGGACACGCTCTACGTGCCGAAGGCGACATCCGCAACCTTCATCGCGAAGTTCGAAGAGTTCGCCAGCGACACCGCCCCCTTCCTGTATCACTGCGACACGGCGAACCACGAGGATGGCGGGCTGATGGGGCAGTTCCTCGTCTCGAAGGAACCCGCCGCGCTCAAACGCGACGCCAGCGGCAACATCCGGTTCCGCGCCGCACAGCATCCGCTGACGCTGGAGATGCTCCGGAAGATCGCGCAGCAGGAGCGCTCGCCGGCACCTGGGTTCAGCCCCACGGGTATCGTCGGCAGCGCGTTCAGCCTCGCATCGCTCACGAATAAAAAGCCCCTCGTGCATTTTTCATCGAGCGCGATGGTCCGTGCGCTCGCGAGGCTGCGCCCTTCTTCGCGCAATCGCAGGCCGCGGATCGCGATGTGTGCGCAGTCGTCGGTGTGATCAATGCAAACGCAGACACCGCGCACCAGTGGGTGAAAACCACGGGCACGAATTTTCCGATCATCGCCGATCCGGCATGCGTCATCACCCGTGCCTACGGTGCCGAGTGTGCCGCTGACACCACGCTTGTCGCGCCGGGCGGAACGATCGCCAAGCCACACCCCGGCTATGGCGCGGAGATGCTCCGTGAACTTTCCGCCGGCGTCGCGCGCACCGCCGGCGTCGCCGCACAACCGCTCGCGCTCGACAAAGCGCCGCAGCAACTTGTCGTCGGCTGCCCCATTTCACCGATGGAAATGCCGCTGGCCGCACAAGCACGTTGACTTGCAGCGTCCAATCTTCCGAACGATTGCTGTTCTGGAACGACGCTCATGAATACCACGCCCCTCTTCACGCTGATCATCTCGGCACTTGCCCGGCGATCGCGGCCTGTGGGAAAATTGCACGAACTTTGAAACCGCCCAAGCCTTAGCCTTGGCCAATCCTCATGCCGCATCCTCCCGGACCCACCGCCATCCGCCATCGCATCATCGGCGTCACGATGCTGATGGCGTTCATCCTTTACCTCGACCGCATCTGCCTCGGGGCGATCGTGGCGACGGAGTCGTTCAAGACAACGATGGCTCTGGACGACCACCAGATCGGCTATGTGCTCGGCGCGTTCTTTTTCACCTATGCGCTGATGCAGGTGCCCGCAGGATGGGCCAGTGATCGCTTCGGCGCGCGGCCAATGCTGACGTGCTACATCGTGCTGTGGTCCGTGTTCACCGCGCTGACGGGCTTCATGTCGGGGTTCGCCGGATTGCTCATCGCGCGTCTGCTATGCGGGCTCGCCGAGGCGGGTGCCTATCCGACTTCGATGGCGTTGATTCGCAAATGGATTCCGCAGACAGGCCGGGCGCAGGCGAGCGGCATGGTGGCGCTGGGCGGTCGTATCGGCGGCACGATTGCGCCGTATCTCACGGTGTGGATGATTGTGATGATGGGGAGTTGGCGCGCATCGCTGTGGGTGGATGGCGCAGTGGGCCTCGCTGTCGCTGCCATCTTCTGGAAAGTGGTCCGCTCGAATCCGCAGAATCATCCGAAAGTCAATGTCGCGGAACGCGCGCTGATCGGGACGCCGGACAACGAACGGCCTTTGAGCGGACGCGAACTCCGGAGCGCGCTGTGGAGTTTCACCAAGAGCACCAGCCTGTGGTGCAATTCGGCGGCGCAGTTCCTGCAAAACATCGGCTGGGTATTTCTCGTCACGTGGCTGCCGAGCTATCTCAAGAACGAGCGGCATGTGGCCGAGATCGAAGCAGGAAAGATGGTCACGTTCGTGCTCGCATTTGGCATGCTCGGGCAGATCGCGGGCGGCTTCTACTGCGACTGGGCGACACGCCGGTTCGGCCTGCGCTGGGGCCGGTTGCTGCCGCTGAGCAGTTCGATGTTTGTCTGCGCTGCCGCGTATTTGTGCTGCCCTTATCTTGGCTCCACATGGTCGATCGTCGCCTGCTGCGCAGTGGTGTCATTCTGCGTCGATCTGGCAAATCCGGCGACGTGGGCGTTCATGAGCGATGTGGGCGGTCGCGCGACGGCAGCCGCCGGCGGCTGGGGCAACATGTGGGGCAACCTGGGGGCACTCGGCGGAGCGAAACTGGTGCCGTGGCTGATGCAGATCGGCGGCGGCGATGGCAGGAAGCTGGTCTTCTTCACGCTCGCGGCCGCCTTTGTCCTCGCAGGTCTCATCGTATTGCCGATGGACGCAACGAAGAAACTCGTGCCGGATGACACCCTTCCGCCCCACCCTATCGCCCCATGACCCATCCGCTCGTTTCCTATCCGCAACTCCCCGGCACGCCGACTTCGCACCTGCCCTTCAGCCCGTGCGTCGTCGTGGGTGATCTGATCTTTGTCTCCGGCCAGGCCTCTGTCGATCCGCAGGGAAACATCGTCAGCGACAATTTCGAAGGGGAGTTCCGCCGCAGCATCGAAAACGTGCGACTCGTCCTGGAGGCCGCCGGCAGCGATCTCGCGCATGTGGTGCAGACACGCAATTACGTCCGCGACGCAAGCGACCTGCCGCTCTACAACAAAATTTACCGCGAGTATTTCCCTCACCCCTCACCCGCCCGCACCACCATCACGAACTGCCTCCCCCCCAGTCTTCGCTATGAAATCGAAGCGGTCGCCGTGCGTCGGAAAAGCGCGACGCCTGTGTAAATCGCACCCTCTCCGCCCGCATCCTCCGCGTCCCCGAGGAGCGGGCCTTCGGCACAAACCAACTCACCCAGCCCACTCGCCCATCATGAAACACACCCTCACAATCCTCGCAGCCCTGCTTCTGATCCTTAACGCTCCCGGCCGCGCTGCGGAGCGGCCGAACATCCTCTGGCTCGTGTGCGAGGACTCCAACGTGAACTGGATCGGCTGCTACGGAAATCCCGAGGCGAAGACGCCAAACATTGATGCGTTCGCGAAGACGGGCTTTCGCTACACGCATGCCTATGCGAGCGCGCCCGTCTGCGCAGCGCAGCGCAGCACCTGGATCACGGGCATCAATTCGATCTCGATGGGCACGCATCCGATGCGCAGCCGGTACGCCATCCCGCATGATCAGATCAGATACTACCCGGACTATCTGCGCGATGCGGGCTACTTCACTGCGAATCACACGAAGACGGACTACAACATCGGCGGCCGTGAGGACGGGAAATGCTGGGACAGCAACAAGCCAAACGCATGGGAACTGAGGAAGCCCGGGCAGCCGTTCTTTCAGGTCATCAATTTCAACGAGTCGCACGAAAGCCGGGCGCATGGCGACGTGACGACGACGCTGCACTCTCCCGGCGAAGTAATCCTGAGCAAATATCACCCGGACGAAATGGGCATCCGCCAGAACTACGCGAAATATTTTGATGCGGTGGAGAACATGGATGCCGCGGTGGGCAAGGCGCTGGCGGATCTGGAAAAGGCCGGGCTCGCGGAGGACACCATCGTCGTCTTCAACTCGGATCACGGCGGCGTGATGCCGCGCAGCAAGCGCTTCCTTTTCGACAGCGGCATCCACGTGCCGCTCATTGTCCGCATCCCGGAAAAGTTCAGACACCTCTGGCCCGCCCTCGCGCCCGGCACCACGGTGGATCGCCTCGTCAGCTTCCTCGATCTGCCAAAGACATGGCTGAGTCTGACGGGATCAAAAATACCGGACGTGATGCAAGGCCGCATCTTCATGGGCACGCAAGCCGAGCCCGAGCCGCCCTGTGTGTTCAGCTTCCGCGAACGGATGGATGAGCGGTTCGACAACCAGCGCGCGGTGCGCGACAGGCGCTTCGTCTATATCAAAAACTACATGCCCTACGTGCCGTGGGGCCAGCATCTCGATTACCTCTGGAAAATGGTCGCAATGCGGACTTGGGAGGACGCGCACAAGCATCATCGCACGGACGAAATCACCGGGCGCTTCTTCCAGCTCAAGCCCGTGGAGGAACTCTACGACATGGATGCCGATCCGGACAACGTGGTGAATCTCGCCGACAAACCGGAACACCAGCAAACGCTCGAAACGCTGCGCGCGAAGCTGCGCGAATGGCAGCTCAGCATCCATGATTCCGCCCTTTTGCCTGAGGCTGAACGCGAGCGGCGCGCACTGGAGAATCACACGACCATCTATCAAATGGTGCGCGACCCGAAACTCTACGACCTGCCCGCATATCTCGATGCCGCCGATCTTGCGCTGGCGAAGAACGCGGCGAATGCACCGAAGCTCGCCGAGTTCCTGAAGAGCAAGGATTCCGCGATCCGTTTCTGGGGCGTCGTCGGATTACTCATGCTCGGCAAGGCTGACGAAGGCGCGCAGGCTTCGCTGGAGACCGTGCTGGACGATCCCTGCGGTGAAGTTCGAGCCATGGCCGCATGGGCCCTGATGGAATCCGGCAGGCCGGAAAAGGCGCAGGAGGCGCTCGCCGGCATGTTGCGGCAGCACGCACCCGCCACATTGATGGCGCTGAATGTCCTCGACTGGTCCCATGCAAATCTCGCGCCGTTTGTCGCCGCGCTGGACTCGCTTCCGATCCAAGGCGGCAGCATGACCGGCTACGAACAGCGCATGATTGAATTCCTCCGCGAGTCCCACGGCCTGCCCGTTCCCGCCGCGGCGAAGGATGCAAACAAAAAGGGGAAGAAGGCGGATTTGAAGAAGGATTTGTAACCGGATTCCGAAACTGCAAGCCACGCCGATGAACCACACCCTCACCCTCTTCGCCGCGCTGCTGTTCGCTCCGCTGGCTGTGCTCCGCGCCGCCGACGCTCCGCCGAAGCGACCGAACATTCTCCACATTCACGCCGACGACCACCGTGCGGACGGCCTCGGTGCCTTCGGTCATCCAGTGGTGAAGACGCCGAATCTCGACACACTGGTCGCGCGCGGGTTCACCTTCACGCATTGCTATACGATGGGCTCGATGGTCGGCGCAGTCTGCCAGCCGAGCCGCACGATGATGCTCACGGGCAAGTCGTGGCTGCGCATTCCGAAGGCGCGCGGGGGCGAAGGTGATGCGGAGAAATCACTGCCGCGCGTGATGAGCCGCGCGGGCTACGAGACGTGGCACTGCGGCAAACCGGGGAACGAATACACCGTCGGCCTGAAGGCGTTCGACACGAACATCAGCATGGCAGATCCGACTCCCGACGAACGCCGCGGCAGCAGCGAGCGCCATGCGGATGCGGCGATCAAATTCCTGCACGAGCGCAAGGCGGAGAAGCCGTTTTACATCTACCTCGCGCCGCCCGTGCCGCACGACCCGCGCGTCGCCGCGCCGGAGTTTCACGGCATGTATCAGGCGACGGACATCCCGCTCCCGCCCGCCTTCATGCCGCTGCATCCCTTCGACAACGGCGAGATGACGGTGCGCGACGAGGCGCTCGCGCCGTGGCCGCGTACGCCCGAAGACACGAGGCAGCAGCTCGCCGACTATTACGCGTGCATCACCGGACTCGATCACCACGTCGGGCGCATTTTCGCCGAGCTGAAAATGAGCGGCCAGTGGGAGAATACGATCATCATTTTCACGGGCGACAATGGGCTGTCGGTCGGCGAGCACGGGCTGTTTGGAAAACAGAATCTCTACGAGTTCGGCGGCATGCACGTGCCGTGTGTCATCGCCGGTTCCGGCATTCCGAAGGGCCAGAGCGAGGCGTTCGTCTATCTCATGGATTTGTTTCCTACGTGCGCGGAGTTCGGCGGCGCAACGCTGCCCGAGGGCGTCGAGGGCAAGAGCCTCGCACCGATCATCGCCGGCAAGGAAACCAAAGTCCGCGACCTGTGCTACACCGGCTATCGCGATTGCCAGCGCGCCGTGCGCAACGAGCGGTGGAAACTGATTTGTTACCCGCTTGTGGCTCAAACGCAGCTCTTCGATTTGCAGCACGATCCGCACGAGCTGAAAAACCTCGCCGGAAATCGGGAGCACGAGAAGAAGCTCGCCGAAATGCTCTCGCTGCTCCAACAGCAAATGGAGCGGTACGGCGATACCGCACCGCTCATCATCGCAAACCCAAAGCCGGCCGCGTGGACGCCGCCCGCACCCGGAGCGAAGGCGGAAAAGAATGCGCGAAAAGAATCCAGGCCGAAGTAAGATCGCGGGAACGCAGCAACCACCTGAGTTTGTCTTCATCAGAAATGCGTCCACCGTCGCCTCCCTTCGCCATGAAAAGCTTCCTGTTCGCCCTCGCATATTCGGCCGTCCTTTCCGCCCCTGCGGCGGAGAATGAAAGGCACCTGCTCTACGTCGCCACGCCGGGCATTCGCAACGACCTCGCCTGGGGCGGCAGCGGCGTGCTCGTCTTCGACATGGATCACGGGCACCAGTTCGTGAAGCGCATCCCTTTCGCCGTGCCGGATGAGAAAGGCGCTCCCCGGAACGTAAAAGGCATCTGTGCGAACGCCGCCACGAAGCGCCTCTACATTTCCACCACGCACACGCTCACGTGCATGGATCTGCTGACGGAAAAGGTGGTCTGGGAAAAGGCGTTCGACGGCGGCTGCGACCGCATGTCCATGACTGCCGACGGAAAGGAAATCTACCTTCCGTCCTTCGAGAAGGATTTCTGGAATGTCGTGGACGTCGCGACCGGCGACATCCTCAAGCGCATTGAGACCCCGAAGACCGGCGCGCACAACACCGTCGTGGATGCCTCCGGCGCATACGCATACCTCGCCGGACTGCGCTCGCCGATCCTGCGCGTCGTGGACACGCACACTCGCGAGGTGGTGAAGAAAACCGGGCCGTTCAGCTCCGCCATCCGGCCATTCACCGTGAACGCGAAAGGCACGCTCTGCTTTGTGAATGTGAACGGGCTGCTCGGCTTTGAGATCGGCGATCTCGCAACGGGTGCGAAGCTGCACCGCGTCGAAGTGCAGGGCTTCAATATCGGCATCCCGAAGCGCCACGGCTGCCCGAGCCACGGCGTCGGCCTCACGCCCGACGAACGTGAAGTGTGGGTCTGCGACGCAGCGAACCAGCGGATGCACTGGTTCGACGCGACCGTCATGCCGCCAAAGCAGCTCGGCAGCATCGTCTGCCGCGATGATCCCGGCTGGATCACTTTCAGCATTGATGGCCGCTACGCCTATCCTTCCAGCGGCGAAGTCGTCGAAGTCGCCACGCACAAGACCGTCACCACCCTCGAAGACGAGCAAGGCCGCCACGTCGCAAGCGAGAAACTGCTGGAGATTGATTTCAAAGACGGCCAGCCCGTGCGCCACGGCGATCAGTTCGGCCTCGGGCGTGTGCGGTAGGGATGTGCGGGACGCGATCCGGAACGAGGCGTGATTTTGGAATCGTGTCGCAGTGACTGGCGGCGGAAAACTCGCCAGGCCGACGGGCAACCGCTGCGGGACCTTCGCGCTGCCGTCACCTCAGCGCGGCACGAGCCACGTTCCTGCGATCGTGTCGTTCAGGCCGCGCGACGGATTCCGGATCGTGATCGAAAGAGGCCAAAGAATCACGAGGCCAAACCCCAGCGCCACGAATGGAAACGCCACCGCCGCGCCGGGCACAATCTGGCAGAGCGCGAGTGCGAGCGCACCGAACAGCAGCGGCAGCCACCCGAGCAACCCGCGGCACAACGCGCGGGTGCGCGAGGCCGGCGCACCGTCCTCAGTCACGATCGCGAGATCATTCATGAGCAACCCCGGCGGCACGCCGGAGATGAGCGTCCCTGTGAGACCGAGCAGCGAGCAGAGCAGCAGGAAATTCAACGCCGCAGCCGTGCCGCCGAGCAGCCAGCCGTGCAGGCTTTTTTCGCGTTCACTACGGTCGCGGACATACGGCGCGATCCATTCCTCCGCGTTTCGCAATTCCACAGGCCCGGCTGCAATGGCCGAACCGACGGCCTTCCGCGCCGCCTCATGCCACGGCTCCGTTTCGGCACGGCCCTGGAATTTTCCACCCTGAATGATCGCTCTGTAGCGGCCGGCGAGGACGATCGCGCATCGCTCCGCGGTCGCCGGATTTGCGGCCATCTGCTCGCGCCGGACTTCCAGCAAGAGACGCGGAGACGGCAGTGCCCCGTGCTCCGCGGACCACAGCGCGTCGAAGCGTCGCGCATCGCGGGAATTGCTGAGCGAAATCGTGAGCATGATGCCGAGTGCCACCGCAGGCGCGATGATCACGCCGAGCAATCGCCGCTGCAAACTCACGGTGGCCGGCAGATTCATGTCGGCGCGAAGCTGCCCGGCCATGCGCGCCGTCGAGTCAAATGTGTGCCCGGACAGCGCCGCAAGGAATGCGCGGGCATGCAGCGGAACCCGGCGCGGAAGCGCGGCGGTGGCGACATCCCGGAGGAAGTCCTGCGCGCTGATGGAATCACGCACGGTCCTCGTGTGCGCGCGCCGTGCGCCCGGCGAGGGGAAGTCGAGCAGCAGCAGCCGTCCCTCGCGGGTGAGCCACAGGCGATCGATCCCTGTCGCACCGATCTGCGTTCCGTCCGCAAACGAAGCATGCAATTCCTCCGCAAGATCGAGCAGCCACCGCCGCACTTGCGACCACGGCTGTTCGCCGCCGAGGAAAGTCGCAAGCGGCGCACCATCCGGCGCCTCGTAGGCGTCCCAATTTTCATCCTCCAATCGCCGTCCCGTGAGCCAGCGCAGGCGGCCGGTGCGGCACGCATCGCGCCGGGTCCCCGCGACCGCTGCCGTGCCGGGAGCGGCGTTGCGGATCCACACACGCCGATCCAGCGCCTCGTCGCGCGCGAAGATCCAATCGCCTTCGCGGCTGACCACCGCAAATGGCCCGATGCGTTTTCCACTCTGCGTCGGCAAATTCGCGGGGGCATCGGGAATCGTCAGGCGAGCGGCGGCGAGCGGTGCGAAAATCACGCGCGTACCGGTGAGCATGTCCTGCGCGGCGGCGTAGCCATTGCTCCGACGCATCGTCGCGAAGAGCAGGATGAGCAGCACCACGCCGAGCATTTGTTCGGGCAGGAATTGCGCCTTCACCACTGCTTCCTGATACCCGGCGGGAGTGCGGAGGAACCACGTCACCGCATCGCCGAGGTGCATCGCAAGCGCGAGCACGACTCCGCGCACACACGCGCGCAGCACGCCCGGTGCACCGCCGCCCGGCATCACCACGCGAAGGCCGCACACGGCCTTCCCGAGCCCGGCGCCCCAGAGCCCCTCGGGAACACACACGCACAGGATTTCCCATGCGACAAACCCGAGATAGACGCCCATCGCCGAGGCGTCGCGTGCGATGAGCGCGCCAGCCTCGCTGCCCTTTGCCGAGTGAAAGACGAGCGATGGCGTGATCATCACGAGCAGGTCCATGATGCCGGCGACGAAGCGCAACCCCGGCTGTGCGGGCACCGGTGCGGTCGAGCGGAATGGCAGGAGCGCGGCCCGCAGCGCGGCGTAATTTTCAAACCGCGCATTCGCCTTTTTCGCGAGGCAGCGCATCACCACACGCGAAAGTTCACGCGGGATGCCCGGCTGCACATCGGCGGGCGGCACCGGTTCCTTCGCGAGCACGGCGACGATCACTTCTTCCACCGAATGCCGGTCGTGCGTGCATTTTCCCGTGAGCAAAAAGTAGAGCGTCGCGCCGACCGAGTAGATGTCGGAGCGCACGTCAGTCTTCTCGCCGCAGAGCTGCTCAGGCGCGGCGTACGCGGGCGTGCCAACGATCTGGCCCTCCTCATCGGCGAGACTTTGCGCCTGCTTTGCGACGGAGATCGAAAGGCCGAAGTCGCCGACTTTCACATCGCCATCCGGCGAGAGAAAACAATTTGCCGGCTTGATGTCGCGGTGCAGCACACCGTGCGAATGCGCGGCTTCGAGGCCGTCAATGATCTGCAGGACCGTGTCCACCGCCACGCCGGGCGGCATCGGCCCTTCGCGGGAAATGCGCTCGTTGAGCGTGCCCGACGGGACGATCTCCATCGCGATCGCGGCCGCTCCCTCGATTTCCTCCGCCGCAAAAACCGCGACGACATTCGGATGCCGCACCGCCGCGGCGAGCTGCCCCTCGCGCACGAATCGTGCGTGCATCTCCGGCGTGGCGAGACTGGTGCCGAGCACCTTCAGCGCGACGCGGCGGCCATTCGCGATCTGCTCGGCCTCGTACACTGCGCCCATTCCGCCGCGTCCGAGCAGGCTCAGGATGCGGTAGCCGCCAAAGTCGAATGCCTCGGCCACCGACGCATCCGGCGTGAGTCCCGGTGCAAATTTCGGGAACGATCCCGGTGAGAGCTGGCTGACGAGGCCCGTGCGCAGGATGCACTTCACGCAGAGGCCCGAGGTGTCCGATGGCGAAATTGAGACACCGCACTCGAAGCAATCCGCGGGAGGGGCGGTGTTCATGGAGTGTGGAACCGCAGATGAACGCGGATGAACGCAGATGGGGGAAAAGGACTCCGCAAAAGGCACAAAAACGGCGAAAGCAGCGGCATCATTTTCGTGTCCATTCGTGCCTTTCGTGGACTCCATCCCATTTTCCGCCGCAGTCTCTCACAGCCCGGTCGGATGGTGGATGAATTCCCATGGCTTCCGGAATTTTCGCGCGACGTGCTGCGCGAGCGCCTTCACGCCGAAGGTCTCCGTCGCATAGTGGCCTGCGTAGAAAAGGTTCACGCCGACTTCCTCGGCGAGCGTGAACGTGTGGTGCGCGCCCTCGCCCGTCACGAACGCGTCGCATCCGAGTGCAGCCGCCTCTGCAACAAGATCCCCTGCCCCGCCTGTGACCACGCCGATCCGCCGGACGCGCGCCGGGCCGCCGGGCGCGAGTTTCACCGCACTGCCGACTGCATTCTCGATCCGTCGTGCAAACTCTGCACGACTCACATCCACATTTCCCACCAGCCCGATGGCCTGTCCTTTCGACTGAAATGCTGGTGTGCACTTTTTTAATCCGAGCGACTTCGCGAGCAGCACGTTGTTGCCAAGCTTCGCGTGAAGGTCGAGCGGCAGGTGCGAGCTGAACACCGCGAGGTCCGCGTCGAATGCCAGTTTCAATTTTCGCCGCAGTGCGCCCGTGAAAGATCGCGCCCCGCCCCACAGCAGGCCGTGATGCACGAGCAGCAGCGTCCCCGGCACCCGGGCGGCTTCCGTGAGCACCGCCTCGCATGCATCCACCGCTGCACACACTCGCGAGATGCGTCCGCTGTTTTCGATCTGCAGGCCGTTGTGTGCGCCGGGATAGTCACCGACGTTCGCGTGATTCAGCAGTTCCTCGAGATGACGGACGATTTCGGAAAGCACGCGCGGAGCATGAGCACGCGCGGCGCGCGGGGCAAGACGGCAGCCGCGCCGTTGAAACTCACGGCTTTTCCTTGAGCAGATTCGTCATCAGGTCGCGCAGTCCTTCCTTGCTCGGCGCCTTGTCGAGGCCGGCGGGCAAGAGCGAGACGGTCATCGGCTCGGTCTTGGAAATGTCGGCCTTTTTCAATTTCGCGACTGCGCCGCCGGGCTGTGCGATTTGCAGTTCGCCATCCGTCCCCGCGAGGCGCGTCCCAAACACCTGCTGCATCTTCACCACCGCGTAACCGGGGCGAATTGTTTTGAGCCGATCCGCGGCGTCCGCGTAGCGGCCCGATTCAATCTTCATGCGCGCGATGTCCAGCCACGCCGTGACACCAATCGGGCAACCGAATGTGATCACGGTGTTCGTCTCGCTCGCCGGCCACGCGAGCACCGGCTGCGGCGCGGATTTGCGGGTGTGGCTGATTTTGAAAATGCGTCCCTCGCCCTTCGGTCCATCGCCCCAGTCCGGCGCGCCGGTGTGGCAACAGACGACGAGATCACCTTGCGGCGAGATCGCGCAGTCCACCGCCATCAGGCCGATGCGTGCGAACAACTCCGTGCGCGCGACGTAACCCGCAGCAGTCCTCGCGAGCTTCATGCGTCAGAGCTTGCCGTGCGATTCGCCCGTCACGATGGCAGCGTCACTCCGACTTTGCGGGACTCTTCGGCGGCATCGCCTCGCCCATGATCGCCATTTTTCCCAGCTTCCTGGGCGCGGGGTGAACAGTGGCATCCGGCATCGCGACGATGCCGTGAGTCCTGTTGCCCGGCGGTGTCTCCATGCGGTGCGAGGCATCGGGCGGCGGCATCGGCACGCCCGCCGTGCGCCTCGTGCAAGAAGGGGCGCAGGATGAGAATGCGAACGGCAGCATCGCGGCGATGAGTGCGGCGAAGGCCCGCAGCGGTCGCAGCACCCAGTTCCAGCGCGAAGGCGTGACCATCGTCCCATCCGGGCGAAGCTCGTACGTGATGCACGCGCGCCCGCGAGATTCCGCGACGAACTGCGCGCGCTCGCCGGGCTTCATCCCGGACAGATTGTGGACGTGAAGCTGGCAGTGCTCGCAGAAGCGCCGCTTCGCGTCGCCGGCCATGTCGTCCCAGTTTTTCGGGCAGGGCGTTCCGATCTGCAACGGCGGGGGCTCGGCTTTCATGAGTGTCGCCTAGTGGAATCCGAACCGGCAGTCGAGACGCTTCGGCACCTCGGATAGGAAAGTGCGATGAGATGCAATTTTCAAAAGAATGTGCGTCAGGTGACGGCTTTGTGGCGCGGGAGGTGCTCTCTCATGTGGCGTCGATACGCACTTATGAACAACGCAACTGCCACCATCCTACTGATCGAGGACATCAGCACCGTGCAGTTTTTTGTGCGCAACGCGCTGAGTTCCCTGCCCCGCCCCTACACGCTGCTCACGGCCAGTTCCATCACCCAGGCCCGCGAGCTGATGGCGGGAAAATTCGTGGACCTTTTCATCGTGGACATCGGGCTGCCGGATGGCGACGGGATTGATTTTCTCTGCGAAGCCGCCATCGCCCAGCCGCAGGCCACCGCGATCATCGTCACCGCGACGCCCTCCGAGGAAAATCGTGCGCGGGCCGAACAGCTCGGCGTGGTGCAGCTCCTGAGCAAGCCCATCCAGCGCGCACAGCTCTGCGCCGCGATTTCCAAGCTGCTCGGCTGGTCCGACCAGAGCCAGGGTGAAAGTTCGAATTTCCGCGCGACGCTCAGCGGCCTCACGCCACTCGACATCGTCCAACTCAAGTGCATGAGCGGCGCATCGAGCATCCTGGAATTCACGAACAACCGCCGCAGCGGCCGCGTCTATTTCGAGCGGGGCAATGTCGCCCACGCGCTCCTGCTGATGGAAGACGGCACGAAGAAGCTCGGCTACGACGCCTTTGCAGAAATCTCAAGCTGGCAGACCGGGAAGGTCGCCGAAGTGCAGGACGCCGCCCCGTATCCGCACAGCATCAAGACGAACTGGCAGTCGCTCGTGCTTGAGGTCGCGCACAACGCCGACGAGATGCAGGGGCACGCAGCCTGACTCCGGCGATCGGGCAATCGCAGGAGCAAACGAGGCGGCGGCTCCGCGGTTCTCGCCGCACGCAAACCGGCAAAGCCGCACGTTGATCTTTTTCGCGCCTTTGCGGCTTGGCGCGAGGGATGGATTGAGGCCAGCCCAAATCGGAGCGGTGCGCGGCTTTCACACTCGACAGCGCGATGGGCGCGCTGTGAATTGCGCGCCCACTTTTCCAAGAAACACACATCATGCTCAGCGCAGGCATCGTCGGCCTTCCAAACGTCGGCAAATCCACCCTCTTCA
>JBDSAR010000499.1:0-3126 GCA_039922035.1 Chthoniobacteraceae bacterium | reverse complement strand
CGAAAACTATCAGCAGGAAATCGGGCGCGCGGGCCGCGACGGGCAGCCTTCGCTGTGCGAACTGCTCGCGTGCGCGGACGACGCGGTGCCGCTGGAAAATTTCACGCTCGGCGACACGCCGGAGCCGCGCGCTGTCGAGGCGCTCGTGCGGCGGATGCTCGGCTCGGGCGACGAGTTCGACGTGAGCCGCTACGACCTGAGCCAGGAGACGGACATCCGCCCGCTCGTCGTCGAGACGGTCATCACGTATCTCGAACTCGACGGCCTGCTGCGTCCCACGCGCGCATTTTACGAGAACACGCAGGTGCAGTTTTTGAAAAGCGAGAGCGCCGTGCTCAGCGGGCACACGGAGGATCGGCGGCGCTTTCTCACCGCGCTTTTCGGAGCCGGACGCCGCGGGCCGAAATACCTCACGCTCGAACTCGAAGCCGCGGCGCAGCAGATCGGCGAACCCCGCGACCGGATTGCGAAGGCGCTTACGTGGCTGGAGGAAACCGGCGCGATCACGCAGAAGCCCGCGGGCCTGCGGCACGGCTTCCGACTCTGCGGCGACGCCGCGCAGCGCGACCCGGCGCGCGTCGCCGCGCACCTCGCGGATCTTTTTGTACGGCGCGAGGAGCGCGACTCGCAGCGGCTCGCGCAGATTGTGGAATTCGCGAGCGCGTCCGGCTGCATCACGCGGCGCTTGCTCGGCTATTTCGGCGAGGCGCTGGCGGAGGAAAACTGCAGCCACTGCCACTTCTGCCGCACGGGTGATCCCGCCTCGCCGATCGATCTGCCTGCCACGCCCATCGCGCCATTAACCGACGAGGACACCGAAGAAATTCGCGCGCTCATCTTCGAGGAACACCCGTCGCTCGCCACACCGCGCTCGCTCACGCGCTACCTCTGCGGTCTCACGAGCCCGGCGACCTCGCGTGCGAAGCTCACGAAGCGCCCCGAGTTCGGCCGCCACGCCACGACGCCCTTCCGCAGCGTGCTCGCGCAAGTCGAGTCATGCTGGGCGGAGGCGGGGTGACGTCATCCCTCGGAAATGAAAAGCCTGATGCGCAATGAAGCGGGACGGCATGCCTCGGGTAGCCTGGGCATCCCGCCTGCCGTATTCCGCGTCACGCGGAATATAACCGCGCACCCCTTGCGCAACGAAGGCATGTGGCCATCCGCCGGTGCCGCGCGAGACGCGCGCCACGGCAGACGGGACGCCCACGTTGCCCGAGACACGCCATTACCGCTCGGCTTACATTATTTCCAGAGGATGGGTTGAGCCCTGAGCCCCGCGTTACTTTTTCAGCTTCGCGAGATCGGCCACGTAGTCAGCGGCGGATGTGCCGCCGTAGCCGACTTTGCGGAAGAGTTCCTTCCCGTCTGCATCGAGCACGATGATGGTCGGGAAACCTTTGATGCCGTATTTTTTGGAAAGCTCCTTGTTGGCGGCCTTGAGTTCGTCGCTCTGCGGTTTGGCTTTCGGGAAATCAAGGTCCACGAGCACAAGATTGTCCTTCGCAAACTTGGAGAATTCCTCCGATGTCAGGACTTTCGCATGGAGGCTCTTGCAGGGCGGGCACCAGTCGGAGCCGGTGAAGTCGAGGAGCACGAGTTTCTTCTGCGCCTTGGCCTGTTCCATGGCCTTCGGGACGTCCGTGATCCACGCGTCTTCGGCGGCGAGGAGCGGCGATGTGATGAATGCGAGGGTGAAAAGGAGGGCGAGTGCTTTCATGGCTAGGAGGAGTTGGGTTGAGTTTTTGTTAAACCGACAGTGCGGAAAACTAGCGGATCGAATGGCAAATGGGAGCAGTTTTTTCGACGCAGAGGCGCAGAGGGAAAGTGAGAGTCTCGCAGAGGAAAACAGGCAACTTCCCGTCGCACCTCTACCATTTCCTCTGCGCCTCCGCGTTTGGAAATCCCGCTCCGCCGCACCGGGATCAGCGCACTTCGTCCTGCTCGCGTTTGCGTGCAGGCAGAATGGAACACGCCTCCTTGCAGCCGAAGAGGCGCGAGAGCACGAGGCGGTTGCGCGCGATGAGATTGTACACTTTCTCCGCGATCCAGATCACGCCGGGCACCCAGAGGAACAGCGCGAGCGGCACGAGCAGCGGCAGGCGCATTCCGACAAAACGGATGCAGCGCGCGCCACGGTGAATGCGTCCGCTTTTCGTCACGCAGTGCATCGCGGCGAGGAGCTGCTCGCGGTCGAGCTGCGGCGCGGCCTGCTGTGCACGCGGGTCGGTGAGCGGGATGAGGGCGAGCGTGTTGAACCAATCCAGCCACGTAAGGACCCGCATTTGGAAAATGCAGAGCGGGCATTCGCCGTCGTAGAGGACGAGGTGTTGGTTCACGCGCAGAGGCTACACGGTGAGGTGGCCGAGCGCCAGCAGGCCGTAGAAAGTATATTCGGCGTCGAGTGCATCGTCGGCCCAGTGGCCGTGGAAACCGCCCTCGGCGCTCCAGAGCGTGTCCACAAAATCGAGGCACTTCTCGCGCTGTGCGTCGGACAGTGGCCGGTCGAGGCACGAGAGCGCGTGAAGCGCGGTGGCGGTGGAAAGCAGATCGGGCAGAGGCGCGCCGGGTACTGCGAGCCAGCCGCCGTCGCTGTGGATTTGCGCGAGCAGCCAGTCGCCAGCGGTGGAATTAATCGGCATGCCGAGCTGATGCAGCAGCGTGATGGCCGCGGCGGTCGCGGGCACCGTGCCCTGACGCATCCCGCGCACATTGCCCCATGCGCCATCGGGTGTTTCGAGAAATTTGAAACACTGCACCATGCGCAGCGGCTCGGGAATCTCGCGACCGAGATCCTGATACGCGCCCAGTGCGACGAAGCAGCCGTACGCATTTCCATTCGGCGCACCGGGCTTCACGTCGTAGCCGCCATCGGCAGTGCGGAATTTTTCCAGCCGCGCGAGGAGCGCGTCCGGGTGAAATCCGCGCTCCGTCGCGGGTTTCTCGTGCGGCACCGCAGCCTGAATGTGCCGCGGAGCGCCCGTTCCACCGATTGCCGACCGGCAGCGCGCGAGCGCGCCGAGATGCACGAAGTCGAGATTTTCACCGTCGCCGAAACCGCTCACGAACGGCTCCATGCGCGGCTTCGGAATCGCCGCCTGCAGCGCCTCCAGTCCTGCGAGCACGAAG
>JBDSAR010000498.1:0-2780 GCA_039922035.1 Chthoniobacteraceae bacterium | reverse complement strand
TCGCCTGTCGGCACGCTGCAATTGTTTGGGACGGAAACGGCGCTCACCGGCGTCTTCATGGAGAATCACCGGCATCAGTCGCTGGAGACGCGCAATGCCGTTCGGGACAGCGAGCCACTGCGCGAGGCGCGGCGGCAGTTGGAGG
This sequence comes from Chthoniobacteraceae bacterium, assembly GCA_039922035.1. GTDB lineage: Bacteria > Verrucomicrobiota > Verrucomicrobiia > Chthoniobacterales > Chthoniobacteraceae > SXWH01. The sequence goes on along the minus strand of JBDSAR010000498.1, from coordinate 2,635 downwards.
AATATTTCGCCGGGACACGCCAGGAATTCTCAATCCCGCTCGACGCTGCGGGGACCGAATTTCAACAGAGTGTCTGGCAGACACTGCGTGGGATTCCGTACGGTGCGACAGTCAGCTACGGAGAACTCGCGCGTCGCATCGGGAATCCCCGCGCAGTGCGTGCCGTGGGACTTGCGAATGGTCGCAACCCGATTTCGATCATCGTGCCGTGCCACCGCGTGATCGGCGCTGATGGCTCGCTCACCGGCTACGGCGGCGGATTGGAACGAAAGCGCTTTCTCCTCGCGCTGGAAAAGTGCAGTGCGGTGAATGAGCTGCAAGCGCTGGCAGCGTGACACCGTTCACGTCACCACGCGTCGGCGAAAACGGTGACGGCTGAGGGATCGTCGAGGCTGGCGAGCAGTTCAGCGACGGAACTTGTCTGGCCTGGCAGACGGAGTTCCGGACGAATGTCATTGAGAGGCGCGAGCACGAAGCGCCGCAGGTGCAGGCGAGGGTGGGGGAGAATGAGCGCGCCATCGTTCAGCAGGAGATCGCTGACGTAAAGGATGTCGAGATCGAGCGTGCGTGGGGCGTTCCGCGGGTAGCGAATGGGGCGGCCAAGTGCGGATTCGATCGAGCGTAATCCGGCGAGCAGTGCAAACGGGTCGGCGGAAAATTCCACCTCGATCACTGCATTCAGAAATGGTCCGGCGTCCGGCCCGGTGCCGACGGGTTCCGTCTCATAGACTCGCGAGTGATGGACCGGAGCGGATATTCCGGGCAGACGCATCACGGCCTCGTGTCCAGCGGTGAGATTCACGAGGCGATCACCAAGATTCGAGCCAAGTGCAATGCCGGTTCTCATTCGTGGCTGCGCTGTTCAAAGCACAGGCAGGTTTTCGTTTCGCGGATCATCGGCTGGAATCGGTCCGCGCTCTCACGAGCGCGGCTACTTCAGGCCGAGCACATCCTGCATCGTGTAAAGGCCCGCGGGCTCTCCGTGTGCCCACAGTGCGGCGCGCAGCGCGCCCCGTGCGAAAATCTCGCGGCCCGATGCCTTGTGCGTGAGCTCCACACGCTCGCCTGGTGAGGCGAAGAGGACGGTGTGATCGCCGACGACGTCGCCGCCGCGAATCGCGTGCATGCCGATTTCGCGTTTCGTGCGCGCGCCGACATCACCCTGGCGTCCGTGCAGGACATCCTTGTTGTATTCCAGATCGCGCACTGAGGCGAGAATCTCCGCGAGGTTCTTCGCGGTGCCGCTCGGGGCGTCCTTCTTCAGCCGGTGATGCGTCTCAAGAATCTCGATATCGAAGTCCGGCCCGAGGATTTCCGCGGCCTTGCGCGAGAGCCAGTAGAGTGCGTTCACGCCGGTCGAGTAGTTACCGGAAAAGACGATGGGGATTTGCTTCGACGCAGCGTGGATCGCAGCGACCTCCGCATCCGTGTGGCCCGTGGTCCCGATGACGATCGTCTTCTTTCCCGCGACGCAACCGGCGAGCACCGCCTCGCACGTCGAGTGGTGGGAGAAATCAATCACGGCGTCGCTCTTCGCGAGGCCCGCAGCGAAGTCGTCGCCGACATCCACCGCCGCACCGATGGCGAGTTCCGGGTTTTCCTTCGAACAGGCGATGAGCATTTCACCCATGCGGCCACGCGCGCCGTTGATGAGAAGTCGCACGCTCATCTACGGGAGAAGGCTGACGTTTTTCAGCGTGGCGCGCAGTTTCTCCTGGCTCGATGCTGCGAGCTCGCAGAGCGGGAGGCGGACTTCGGCGGTCATGCGGTTCTGCCACGCGAGCGCCTGCTTGATGGGTGCCGGGTTGCTCTCGATGAAGATATCCTTGAAGAGCGAATACCAGTGGAAGTGCAGCCGCTTTGCCTCGTCGAATCGTCCGGCATTCGCCGCGGCGACGAGCGCGCCGACTTCGGCGGGGATGATGTTCGACGCGACGCTGATCACGCCGCAGGCCCCTGCGCTGATGAATGGCAGCGTGAGCGAGTCGTCGCCCGAAAGAATCTCAAACGCCGCCGGCAGCACCGCGCGCAATGCGCTCACGCGCTCGACCGTACCACCGGCTTCCTTGATGGCGACAATGTTCGCGCAGTCCTTCGCGAGGCGCACGCAGGTCTCGATGGCGATCTCCACGCCGCAGCGGCTGGGGATGCTGTAAAGAATGATCGGGAGCTTCGTCCTCTCCGCGATGGCGCGGAAGTGGCGATAGAGACCTTCCTGTGTGGGACGATTGTAGTACGGGGCAACGAGCAGCGCGGAATCTGCGCCGAGCTTTTCACTCTCGACGGTCAGTTCGATGGCTTCACGCGTGGAATTCGATCCGGTGCCCGCGATCACTTTCGTGCGACCTTTCGCCGTCTGCACGGCGAGTTCGATCACGCGGAGGTGCTCTGCGTGATCGAGCGTGGGCGATTCGCCGGTGGTGCCTACGGGGACGATGCCCGTGATGCTTCCGGCGATCTGCGCCTCGATGAGGCTGGCGTATGCGGCCTCGTCGAGCCGGTCATTGCGAAACGGTGTGACGAGCGCGGTGTGTGTCCCTGCAAACATAAGGGCGCGGGTTTTAGGCGTGGGCACGCGGCAGCGCAAAGGGTTTCTTGGCCCTCGGTGCGCGCAGCGTTGACGTGAATGTTACGC
>JBDSAR010000497.1:0-19652 GCA_039922035.1 Chthoniobacteraceae bacterium | reverse complement strand
CATCTGGCTCCACCACGTGTAATGGCCGCCGCCTTTCTCGAACTCCCGGAAGGTGTCCACGAAGCCCGCCTCGATCAGCGCGCCGAAGCCCGTGCGCTCCTCGATCGTGAAGCCGTGGTTGCGCACGTTGTCCTTTGGCCGCGCGAGATCGATCTCCGTGTGCGCCACGTTCAGGTCGCCGCAGAAAATCACCGGCTTCGTGCGTTCGAGCGACTTCAGGTATTTCAGAAAATCGCGGTCCCATTGCTGCCGGTAGTCCAGCCGCGTCAGCTCCCGCTGCGAATTCGGCACATACACATTCACCAGGAAAAAATCCGCAAACTCCGCCGTCAGCACGCGCCCCTCGCGGTCGTGCTCCGCTTTCCCGATGCCCTGCGCGACCGAGAGCGGCGCGTGCCGGCTGAGGATGAGCGTCCCTGAGTAGCCCTTCTTCTCCGCGGAATTCCAATGTGCCTCGTAGCCGTCCGGCCACTGCACTTCCACGACTTCCGGCGAAGCCTTCGTCTCCTGCACGCACACGATGTCCGCCTTCTCCGCCTCCATGAAATCGAGGAAGCCCTTCTTCAGCGCGGCGCGGATGCCATTTACGTTCCAGGAGATTAGTTTCATGGGCGGGAGGACAGCGGGACAGGTGAGAGGAAGGCAAGCTCGCAACTCAAGTGCGGTGCGGTTGCTTTCTGCCGAAAAAGAAAAACGCCCCGGCGTTTCCACCGGGGCGTCTTGAATTTGGATTGCGGATTACCGCGCCAGCTTAGCCTTTGCGGGGCCGAGCTTAGTAGCGCTGGTAGTCGCGGCGTCCGCCGCCACCACCACCACCGCCGCCACCACCGAAGGAGCGACGCTGACCGCCGCCGCCGCCGCCGCCACCGCCGCCGCCTGCTTCACGCGGGCGGGCTTCGTTGACTGTGAGGGCGCGTCCGCCGATCTGCTTGCCATTGAACATCTCGATGGCCTTCTTGGCTTCATCGGCGGTGCCCATGGTGACGAATGCGAAACCGCGGGATTTGCCGGTCATGCGATCTTGCATGAGGGCGGCTTCCGTGACGGTTCCGGCTTGCTTGAAGAGGTCTTCAAGTTCGATTTCGAGGGTCTCAAAGGAGAGGTTCCCAACGTATAGTTTGCTGTTTGACATGTGTTTGTTTCTGCAACTTGCGGAGTCTTCTGCGGGATGTTTCCGATGATCGGATTTCAAACTGCCACTGGAAGCTCGCGATTTGCATCGCTCGACTAACACAACTAGCAATCTACCAACGCCCAAAGGGGCTCTGAACTTGCGAGGCGGAGTAGAGACCTTATTCCGAGGAACGCAAGGGGAATCTTTTGCGTCGGTATTTTATGTGCCGCAAAAATGAATGATGGAACCGCGAAGGGCGGGAAGAAAAACAAAACACCGTGTGCTTACGGTGATCGGGACTTTGAGTGTGTGCTGAAAGTCCAAAAACCGCGGCGGTGAACCGCAGATGAACACGGATGAACGCAGATTTTGAAATCTCATCTGCGGGCTTCTGTGTTCATCTGAGGTTCCATTTGGCTGCATCGCCCAGCGGGGCATCACGGAGCGAGCTTGCGGAAAAGGCGGCGGTGGTCGGCGAGGCGTTTTTCCAGATTGGTGCGAAGGTCGCGGTGCGGGTCGGCGGCGGCGGCGGTCGCTGCGGCGACGCAAAGGCGGGCCATGCCGAGCGTATCATCGAGGCTCACGAATTCCGGCGCGATGCGATCGTCGAGGCCGCAGTTGTGGTAGTTCCCGAGCGCGACACACATTGCGGCGGTGCGGTAACCGTAGATTGCGTAGGCGGTGGCCTCGCAGGTGCCGCCTTGCATGAGCGCGCGCTGATGAGTGATCCCTGCGCCTTTCGCCGCGGCTTGCAAAAGTGCGGTGGCGGCGGAATCGAAGACGCTCGTGCGGTCGCCGACGCGGATGATCGGGCCGCCGCCGATTTTCACCGGGCCGCCTTTCACGCTGCTGGTCTCAAGCGAGACGACGGTGACGCTTTTCGGCAGGCATCCGCTTTTCGCCAGCTCGATCGCGCCGACGAAGCCGACTTCCTCGGCACGCGTGAAAAGTCCCCACGCGCTGCACCGCGCGCCGGTGTGTTCGAGTTCGCGCAGTGCGGCGACGATGGCTGTGCAGCCGATGAGATCATCGCACGCCCGTGATCGGATGCGCCCGGCGCGGACTTCGCAGGCCGGGAGATCCCACATGCGGAATGCGCCGAACTTCCGCGTCGGCGGTTTCTTTTTCAGGTAGCGCGCCGGCACGCCGCCGAGAAATTCGCGCCCGACGTACGCGGGGTGATCCATGTGCGCGGCGAATGCAAACCGCGCCGTGCCTTTGCCACGCCGGTAGTGCGCGAGGAGATTGCCGAAGCGATCCTCCGTGAGCGTGACGTGCGGGCAATCGGCGAGCAGTCCGCGGATCTCGCGCCGCACGGCATCCTCGTGGAATGGCGCAGTGGGCTGCGCGAGGATACGGCGGGCGATGGCGAGGATGTCGGCGGAGTCCATGGTGCGGTTCTTGGCCGTCATACCATGCACAATGAGGACCGGGGGCAATCCTTGCCCGTGGCTTTCATGCCAAAATGAGTCGGTCTCCTGGGCGGATTTAAAGCACCAGCTTTCACATCCCTTGAGTCGTCCCTGAACCTAACGGGGCAGTGGACTTATCCCTTGATTGGATTTCGGCGGTCCTCTAAAAACGGCCGCCATGCCGCAGCCTATTGCCACAGAATCGCCCTCGAGTTGGAACGCGAACAATAGCCTCACGGACTCCATTGTTGCATCGGTGGAATCCGCACGCGCGGTGGAAGCGCCGTTTTACCACCTCGAATTCGACCGGGTATTCCCCGACGACGCCTATCGGGCCATGATGGCGACGCTGCCTGTCTCAGCAGACTACAGGCCGATGCACGGGCGCAGCCGCGGCAACGATATGGCGGACGGCACGCATACGCGTGTGAAGATCGACCTTTTCCCCGAATACATCCGCCATCTGCCAGCCGAGAAGCGATCGGTCTGGAGCTGTGTGGGCGACGCGCTCTGCTCCGAGCCGGTAAAGAACGCATTCCGGCGGCGACTCGCACCTGCGCTTGAACGGCGATTCGGTCCCGGATTTGCCAAGGTCGGCATGTTTCCGATCCCGATCCTCACGCGCGACATCCCCGGCTACCGCATCCCGCCGCACACCGATACGCATTGGAAGGGGATTACCGTGCAGCTTTACCTCCCGCAGGACGAGTCGAACCTCAACATCGGGACGATTTTTCACGAGCGGCTCGCGGACGGCAGCATGCCGAAAAAATCGCAGATGCGATTCGCGCCGAACTCCGGCTACGCCTTCGCGGTGGGCGATGACACATGGCACTCGGCGGACCCGGTCGGGCCGGAAGTGAAGACGCGCGACAGCATTCTGCTCACCTATTTCGTGGATTCCGGGATTCTCCGCGTCGCACGCAATCGCGGGAAGCGGATCGGCAATTTTCTGCTCAACGAATTCCGGTATTTCGGCAGGCGTTGACGGCTGAAATGGCGGTGGTGGCGGGGCCGCACCCGTGCATGCGATCAATGGCGGGTGGGTCCCGATTGATGCTGCAACGGTGAAAAGCGTTCGCTGTATTCCGGCTTCCTGCCTATCCAAGGGAATCAGCAGCGATTCCGCATTCTGCACCACATGTCACCCTGGAAAAAAATCCGCCACTTTTTTGAGACCGCGCTCTGCCGGCTGCTCGGATGGTGGATCCCGCATCTCACCCGGCGGAGTTGCATCCATTTTGCGAACGGAATCGGCACCGTCGCCTTCATGCTCGACCGACGCGGGCGCGAACTCGCGCTTGCCAATGTGGAATGCACGCTTGGAGCAGCCCTCACCGACGGGCAACGCCGCGAAATTGTCCACGCGAGCTATCGCAATTTCGCACGCACGATGGCGGACCTGTTCTGGTCGCCGGCGCTCGTGCGGCCGGAGAACCGCCACTGGCTGCAAATCGTCGGCTTCGCGCACCACCGCGAGAGGCTCGATCGCGAAAGGCGCGGCGCCGTCATCGTCTCACTCCACTACGGCAACTGGGAATGGGCCTCGCTCGCCACGGCCTGGGCGGGATTTCCTGCTCTAGCTGTCGCAGAGAATTTCAAAAACCCCAGCCTGAACGCAATTTTCAAATCGCTGCGCGAAGTCAGCGGCCAGACGATCATCCCTCAGGAAAAGTCCATGCTCCGGATGTTGCGGGAGGTGAAGCGCGGCGGCTCCGCCGCATTTCTCGCGGACCTCACCGTGGCACCCAGCCAGGCCAGCGCGGTGGTGCGGACATTTGCGCTGGAAATGTGCGTCAGCGTCCTCCACGGCGTGCTCGCACTGCGGGGCAATGCGCTCGTCATTCCCACCGTCTGTCTGCCGAAGCCGGACGGGACCCAGGTGATGTCGGCGCTCGAGCCGCTCGATATACCGGCGGATGCGACCCCAGCCGCGGTCGCGCAGATGTGCTGGGACCGCTACGAGCCGATGATCCGCGCAAATCCCGGCCTGTGGATGTGGCCCTACAAGCATTTCCGGTACAAGCCCCGTGAAACGGCGGAAACTTACCCGTTCTATTCGGTGCCGGTGGATGCCTTCGAACGCCTGCGCGGCGAAGATCCGCTGAAAAACATCAGCCGGTGACTAATCGCGATTTTATCTTAGAGCGTGTTGAAAAAGTGCGTCACGCAAAGTTGCAAAGCCGCAAAGGAGGAGGCTTTCGCGAAGGAACCTTCGCGCCTTTGCGTCTTTGTGTGAGATTCTTTCGGGACTTTTTCAACATGCTCTTAGGCAATCGCACCGCAATCGCGATGCATGAGATGGCAGCCTGCCGCGCCTTTCCGGGAAAGGCGGTCGCGATCGGGGCTTGTCCTGCATGTATCCCCGCTGCAATACACGGGACAAGATTTTTGAAAGTTTGACCGTCTATGAATCGAATTGCCAGAGCATACTATGATATCGTCAACAGGGGTGGCTTCCTCCGTTGGTTGTTCGTTTTTCGAAAGACACACCTCATAAGGTCCGGAAAATCCCATTTCTCACAATGGGGGGAGGATGTGGTTGTCGAGAAATTCCTTCTGGATGCGCCAAAAGGCAGTTACTATATTGACGTCGGTTGCTTTCACCCCAAGAAACACAGCAACACCTATCGGCTATTCAAGAGTGGATGGCACGGAATCAACATTGATGTGGATGACATAAAGACGGACGTATTTCGCCTCGCCCGGCCGGAAGACGAAAACTTATGCTGCGCCGTCGGAAACAATCAGTCCCAGGCCACGCTCTATTCGTTTGGCTATTATTCGCTGATGAACACCCTGGATCGGGAGAAGGCTGACGAATATGTTCGGTCAGGCTTTCAATGTGAGGAGAAGGCAATCACCGTAAGGACACTCACGGACATCGTTGATAAGTCGAGATTCAAGGCCGCTCCCATCGGTCTCCTGAACATTGATGTCGAAGGATTCGAGGGATCCGTCCTGCGGTCGCTGGATTTCACCAGATACCGCCCCAGACTGATTCTCGTCGAATTGCACGTTGGCACCCTTGAATCCCTGCTGAACGACCGGAGCTATCAGTTCCTCACCAAGGAACTGGGCTATGAGATGGTCAATTGGACGGGGCTCACCGTATTCTTTCTGGATCGCGATCTGGCGACTGCACGTGCAGTCCTCGGCTAAGTGGGAGCCTGCGGCGCGGCCCTCCGGCCTTCCAAATAGTCGTCGCGCGGGCAACCTCCTGAAATATGACACTAGCCACAGCCTCCAAGGGTGACGGACATCTTTGCAGGATATTGGACCGGCTAAACCACAAACGATTTGACAATCATAGCCGGTCTGATTTCCCTCTTCCCTGATGAAACACCTTCTCACTACCTTCTGCGCCGTCGCAGCCATCGTCGTCCTCTCCGGATGCTCTGGCAACATGATCGGCGGCTCCTATTCCGTAAAGGCCTACGCACCGCACAATCCGTCCGCGGTGAGGGTGAAAGTCTCCACCTCCACTCAGAACATCTACGTGATGGAAGGCAGCCGGGTGCTCATGGCCGTGCAGGGCTGTGTCGGTGCGAATGGTGCGACCGGTTCGGGCCACTACAGCATCATCGAAAAAATCAAGGACAAGCGCCGCGCCAGCGCGCCGGATGTCGGCTACCCCATGGCCTACTGGTGCTCATGGAAGTCCGCCTATGGATTCCACGAGGGCTTCGTCCATCCGCGTCCGCGCACGCACGGCTGCATCCGCATGCATCGTGAGGCTGCCGCCCGCTTCTATGCACTGGTCCGCATCGGCACCCCGGTGGACATCGCTTCGTCGCAGCCGGAAGACGCCACGGTGGGACGTACGGTCCGCCAGCTCGACCAGTCGCGCGATCCCGATCCGCCGCGCTCGTTCATGCTGTCGTCCGCGTGGTTCAAGGATCCCGCAGGCCCGCTGCTCATCAAGGAGTAGGCCAGCACAACGATTCAGCTTTTCAAAGGCGTCCGCGACATGTGTTGCGGACGCCTTTCCTTTTTCAAAACCACGGCTACCTTTTCCCAACAATGTCCACCACCACGTCAGTACCCGCCAAACGCGTCAACCTCCGCACGCCCGACGTCATGGCCGCGGTGCAGTCGCAGGTCGAGTCACACTATCGCAGCGCAGTGGTCGAGCGCATCCGCGCCGGCGGCGGCACGCTCACGGTGGACGGTGTCACCGTGCATCTCGCGAAGCAGTTCGGCTTCTGTTACGGCGTCGAGCGCGCGATCGATCTCGCGTATGCAGCGCGGAAAGTTTTCGCCGACAAGCGCGTCTTCATCCTCGGCGAAATCATCCACAATCCCGAGGTGAACCGGCAGATCGCCGACATGGGCGTGGTGAACATCCTCGACAGTAAGGGCGAGGCGAACGTGGACGACATCGGCCCGGAGGATGTCGTCATCGTCCCGGCATTTGGCACGAGCGTGACGACACTCGCGCGACTGAAGGAGCGCGGCGTGCAGATCGTGGACACGACGTGCGGCGACGTGATGAGCGTGTGGAAACGCGTGAAGCAAAATGCCGCCGAGGACATGACGAGCATCATCCACGGCAAGGCCTCGCATGAGGAGACGCGAGCCACCGCGAGCCGCGCCGTCCATGAGAGCAAGGGCCACTACCTCGTCGTGCTCTCGCTCGATGACACGGATTTCGTCTGCGACTACATCCGCCACGGCGGCGACCGCGCGGCATTCCTGCAGCGCTTCGAGGGCGCGTACAGCCCCGGCTTTGATCCGGACAATCATCTCCGCCGCGTCGGGGTGGCGAACCAGACCACGATGATGCGCGGCGAGACCGAGGAAGTGCAAAAGCGCATCATGGCCGCCGTGCGCGACCGCGACGGCGACACCGGCGTGAAGGAAAACTACCGCTTTTTCGACACCATCTGCGGCGCGACGCAGGAACGGCAGGACGCGCTGAAGGACATGCTTCAGAAAAAAATGGACCTGCTGCTCGTCATCGGAGGCTACAACAGCTCGAACACCTCGCACCTCGCGGAAATGGGCGAGGCGCTGCTGCCCACTTATTTCATCCGCAACGCCGGCAAACTGGAATCGCGCGACCACATCGTGCATTTCGACCAGCACGCGAGCCATGAGGTGACGACCGAGCGCTGGCTGCCCACCGCGCCCGCGACCATCGGCATCACCGCCGGTGCGAGCTGCCCGAACAATCTGATCGAGGACACGATCCTTCGCATCTTCGAGCTTTATGGCATCCCGCGCGAGCGCGTGCTGAACTAGCCGGGCCGGACGGCTGTTCCGGCCGCCGGCAAAGTGTGGACCCGGCATCACGGGCATCCGCATCACATTCTTCGCTCCTTGTCATTGCCGCCGAGCGGCAATACCACGCGACGCATGTTCCGCATTCCCATCCTCCTGCTGTTCGCCGCCATGATTCTCCGCGCGCAGGATCCGAATGTCATCGTCTATGGCGCGACGCCCGCGGGCATCGCCGCTGCAATCGCTGCGGCAGAGGATGGTGAGAAGGTGCTGCTGATCGAGCCGACGGATCGTATCGGCGGCATGATCACGTGCGGGCTTTCGCACACGGATTTCCGGACGCTCGAGGGGCTGACAGGCGCTTATCTGAAATTCACCAAGCGCGTCGAGCAGCACTACCGCGACGCTTTTGGAGCCGACTCGCCGCAGGTGCGCGATTGCTGGCATGGCGTCTTTGCGGAGCCAAAGGTGAACCTCGCCGTGTTCGAGAAAATGATCGCCGCGCAGCCGAACATCACGCTTTGGAAAAACCGCCGCGTCTTCGGCGCGCGCCTCGCCGGCGATGCGACGGGCAGTTCGATCGGGCTGGTCGCACTGATCGAGAATGATGGCCGCACGACGCTGACGGTGACGGCGGACTACTACATTGACGCGACGTACGAGGGTGATCTGATCGCGGCGGCGAAGGTGCCCTACCGCGTCGGACGTGAAGGGCGCGGCGAGTACGGCGAATCACTCGCGCCGGAACAGGCGGATGTGCAGTTGCAGGCATACAATTTCCGACTCACGGCGACGCAGGATCCGGAAAATCGGGTGATGCCGAAAAAACCGAAAGGCTATCAGCGCGAGGATTTCGCGGGCGTGCTGCCGCTGTTCAAAAGCGGCAAGCTCAAGGCTGTTTTCGGTTATCCGAGCGGCTGCCTTTACAAGGCGCAGACGCCGCCGCTGCCGAACGGAAAATTCGATCTGAACGATGTCTCCGGCGGCACCGTGCGGCTCTCGCTGCCGGGTGAAAATCTCGAATGGCCCGATGGCGGCGGCGCGGCGGCGGTGCGAGGCACGCCGGAGCCTGCGGTGAAACCCGAGGTGCCGTATTCGCCGACCGCACTCGCGCAAGCGCGGCAGCGTATCTTCGACGAACACGTGCACTGGGATGTCGGGCTGCTCTATTTTTTGCAGAACGATCCGGCCGTGCCGGAAAAGCTGCGCGACGAGGCGCGTGCGTGGGGTTGGTGCCGCGACGAATACGACGACAATGCGCATCTCCCGCCGCAGCTTTACGTGCGCGAGGCACGCCGGATGGAGGGCGCATCCATTTTCACCGAGAAGGACACCGACCATGCACCTGATGACGCGCGCGCAGTGCTGCGCACTGATGCGATTGCGATGGGGGACTACGGTCCGAACTGCCACGGCACAGGGCACGAGGGTCCGCGCTTCGGTGGCAGGCACGCGGGTGAGTTTTACAAGGCCGTGTCGCCTTATCAGGTGCCTTACGGTGTGCTTGTTCCGAAGGTCATCGAGAACCTGCTCGCGCCGGGGCCGGTCAGTTCGTCGCACGTCGGATTCTGCGCGCTGCGGCTGGAACCGATCTGGATGTCGCTCGGTGAAGCAGCCGGTCACGCCGCGCATCTCGCGCACGCCGGACACACGACGGTCCAGCGCGTGCGTGTGCCCGAGTTGCAGGCGCGTCTGCACGCCGCAGGTGCCGCGACGATCTACGTGAGCGATGTGCCGCCGGGTCACGCGGATTTCGCCACGGTGCAGTGGTGGGGGACGGCGGGCGGATTGCACGGGCTCGCGCCGATGCCGGCAAAGCCCGGCCAGCGCGGGAAGAATCTTCACGGGCAGTATTTCGAGGCGTTCCCAAATCACGCTGCGGAACTCGATCGCGTGTTCGACGAAGCGACCGCCGGAAAGTGGATCGCACTTGCGCAGAAGCTCGGGATCGCCACCGCCTCGCTGCCGAAGGCCGATGGCAAGCTCACACGCGGCGAGTGGCTGCGCGCGGCGTGGGTCGCGAAGTAACGGCCGACCGAAATGCGGGACAGGCATCTTGCCTGTCCGCTCGCGTTCGCATCCGGCGGGGCGTCCAAATTCGGAACGCCACCGTTGCATCCGGAACAGGCTGGAAGCCTGTCCCACATTGCCTACATCAGCATCAGCGCGGGGGACTCGAGGAGCTTCTTGAGTTCCGCGAGATAGTTCGCACCGACGGCGCCGTCCACGACGCGGTGATCCGAACTGAGCGTGATGTTCATGCGCTGGCCGACGATGATGGTGTCGCCGGGGCCGACCACGGGCTTCTTCAGGATCGCACCGATGGCGAGGATGAGCGCCTGCGGCGGATTGATGATGGCGTTGAACTGATCAATGCCGTAAGCGCCGAGATTCGAGACGGTGATCGTGCCGCCGGCGTATTCGTCCGGCTTCAGCTTCTTGCTGCGCGCACGGCCCGCGAGATCCTTCACGGCCTCGCTGATTTCGCGCAGGGATTTTTTCTGCGCGTCGCGGATGACAGGCGTGACGAGGCCTTCCTCGACGGCGACGGCGACGCTGAGGTTCACCGCCGCGTACTGGATGATCGAGTCACCGGCGAAGCTCGCGTTCACCTGCGGCACTTTCTGCGCAGCGGTGACGACGGCCTTCAGCACAAAATCATTCACGGTGAGCTTCGCCGCGCCTGATGCTTCCGCGGCGGCGTTTGCCTCGGCGCGCATTTTCATGAGCGGCCCGGCATCCACTTCGATCGTGAGGTAGAAATGCGGGAGGTGCGTTTTGCTCGAGAGCAGGCGCTCGGCAATGATGCGGCGCATTCCGCTGAGCGGGATGACGGTGTCGGCAGAGCCGGCCGGAATCGGCGGCACGATGGGCACGGATGAGCCGCCGCCGGCCGGAACCGCGGGGGCATTCTCGACGTCGCGCGCGACGATGCGCCCGCCGGGGCCGGTGCCGCGGAGGGCGGAGAGATTCACGCCTTGCGCAGTGGCAATTTTTTTGGCGAGAGGCGAGGCCTTCACCCGCGAGCCGGAAGTCGAGGTCGCGGCGCGCGATCCGACCAAGGGAGCGACAGCCGTCGCCGTGCCGGATGATGCAGGTGCGGCGGCGCTGGCCGCCGCGACCGGCTTTGCGGCCACGGTCGGAAGTGCGCCATCAGCGGGAGGCTGTTCATTTTTCCCGAGCAGCAGTGCGATGGGTGTGCCGCATGGAACTTTCTGCCCGGTGGCGACGAGCAGCTTGTGCAAGATGCCGTCGTCGAAAGCTTCCATTTCCATCGTCGCCTTGTCGGTCTCGATTTCGGCGAGGACGTCGCCGGTCGTGATTTTGTCGCCTTCTTTCACGCGCCATTTCACGAGGGTGCCCTCGGTCATGGTGTCGGCGAGCTTCGGCATTTCGATGTATTTGGCCATGGGGAAAAAATTTCGTTCGCAGTGCAGGCGCACGCAGGCGCTGGAGCGCGAGGCATGTAGCGCGAATCGCCCGCCAGGGAAACAAAAACTCGGGGCGCTTCCGCGGCGGAAGCGTGCGGCAGCAGCGGATGAAATGACTGTTCACGCAGCCAAAACCGCGGTTTTCTCCGCGGCGTGAACGAGCCCATTGAACAGGCGGCTGCGCCTTTGAAGCCGACGATCGAAATCGAGCAGCAAGTGATGTTTTTCGACACGGACTGCGGCGGCGTGGTCCACAACCTCGCGTATCTCCGGATGATCGAGACGGCGCGCACGATGCTCGCCGAGCAGATCGGCCTGGGCATGGTCGAGCTGGCCGGGCGGGGAGTTTACCCGGTGCTGCTGACGACGGAGGCAGAGTATCGCCGGCCGGCGAAACTGAGTGACCGGCTGATGATCCGCGGGCGGATGGAACGCGTGGAGCGCGCACGGTTCTGGTGTGAGTTCGAGGTCGTGCGCCCGGCGGATGGGACGCTGATGGTGACTTGCCGGCAGAGTCTCGCGCTGATCCAGATGCCCGCCGGAAAGCCGCTGCGGCTGCCCGACGAGTGGGCCGTCCGTTTCGCGCATCTGCGCGGACCAAAGTGACGCGACCGAGTCGCTACCGCTGGAGCTGATCCTGCAGGAACTTCACGACCTGCCGGATTTTCTCGTCGGTGGCGATGCGCTCCTTCACGAGCCGGTGCGCGTGCAGCACGGTGCCGTGGTCTCGTCCGCCGAATGCATCGCCGATTTCCATGAGCGAAGACTTGGTGAGTTCGCGGGCGATGTACATCGCGATCTGCCGCGGGAACGCGATGTTCTTCGGGCGGCGCTTGCTCGTCATGTCCGCATAGCGCACGTCGAAATGTTCGGCGACGCGCTTCTGGATGTTGTCAATGTTCACGCTGCGCCGCGCCTCTTCCTGAAGCAGATCCTTCAGGAGCATTTCCACGCGATCCTGCGACGGATTGCCGCCGCTGAGCGAGATGAACGACGCGACCCGCATGAGCGCGCCCTCGAGCCGGCGGATGTTCGTGCGGATGCGCTGCGCGAGAAACGCGATCAGCTCTGGCTCGATCTTCACGCCGAGCGCGATGGCTTTTTTCTGCAAGATGGCGGTGCGTGTCTCGACATCGGGGAGCTGCAACTCCGCCGTCATCCCGCACTCGAAGCGCGAGACGAGCCGGGGCTCGAGGTTGCCGATCTCCGCGGGCGGACGGTCAGAGCTGAGGACGATCTGCTTGTGGCCGTCGAAGAGCGTGTTGAACGTGTGGAAGAATTCCTCCTGCGAGCGTTCCTTGCCGGCGAGGAACTGGATGTCGTCAATGAGCAGCACGTCCACCTGGCGGTAGCGCTTGCGGAATTTCACGAGCGTGCCGTTCTGGATCGCGTCGATGAACTCGTTCGTAAACTTCTCGCTCGTGACGTAGGCCACCTTCGCGCCCTTGCGGTTCGCCAGCACATGCTGCCCGATGGCGTGCATGAGGTGCGTCTTTCCGAGACCGACACCGCCGTAGAAAAACAGCGGGTTGTACACTTTCCCCGGCGTCTGTCCGACGGCCACGCACGCGGCGTGCGCAAACTGGTTGTTCATGCCCACGACGAAATTCTCGAACGTGTTGCGCGGGTTCATGCCGTTCGCCACGGCCTTTTCCTCCACCTCCTGCTCGGTCTCCACGGCGCGCGCCGGGATGCGTCGCACCTCGGGTTCGGGCATCGCAGCGGCACCGTCACATACGAAGCGGACTTCGAGCGCACCTTTCACGACGAGCAAAATCGCGGCGCGCAGCGTGCCGATGTAGTTGTCCTCGATCCAGTAGCGATAAATATCGTTCGGGACTTTCAGTGTGAGGTGCTGGCCGGTGATTTCGACAGGCTCCACAGCCTTGAACCAGCGGTCAAAAACTTCTCCTGAAACCTCCGAGCGGAGCGCGTCTGAAATTTTGTCCCACATGGACATGAGAAGGGTGAGGTCAGGGTTTTTATCCACAGGCAGTCAGAGAGGCGAATTTTTAGAGAATTGCTGCGTTCGGCAGCGCGATTACCGCCGATTGCGGCGCGTCGGAGACATTTCCGCGTTCCACGGAAAGTGAACCATATTCCACGTCTTGAACCGTAAGTCGCTTTCCGGAAGCGGTTACAAACGGCATGCGTTGTGGAACGCAGATATTTACTTTCTCCCGGCACAAAGTCCCTGCGGACTTCGGTGGCGAAGCCGTTACGGACCGAGTTGAATTTGAAGTGCGGGAGTTACTCACAAGTTGTTCACACCGTATCGGGGATTTGCCCGCAGGTGCGGTCGGAGTCTGAAAACCAAGCTCTTCACTGCCAAGATTTTTCGTCAAAATCCGCGAACATTTTTCCGCAAAAAAGTCTTGCCGCGTGTGTCCGCGCGAATGTTCCGAGGGAACTTGCGGTAAAGTGACGGGAAAGCGTCGTATTGATGCCGGTTCCAAGGCGGCCGAAAAATGCTATAAATCCAGCATGAGGCTGGAAGCTAGGATTCATGCGGCTTTTCGGGCTGGGCGATCCCAGTCCGGAAACAGAGCGCGGTGAAAAATGTGACGATTGTCCCGAAGAGGACGCGCCACGGAAACTCGATCACCGGCATCCATTCCGGGCGCGGCAGGCCTTGGCCTTTGAACAGGCCCGCGACGTCCGTATCGAGCCCGCTGAGATACGTCACCGCGAGGAAGCCCGCCGTCATCGCGATCAGATTGCCGATCTCGCTGCCGCGTCTGCGCGTGAAAAGTCCGACCAGAAAAATCCCGAGCAGCGAGCCGTACGTATAGCCGAAAATGCCGAGGATGATCGGCAGGATGCGCAGCTTGGGATTCATCGCCGTGACCCACGCGGTCGCGAGGCCGACGGCGATCAGCACCACTGCGAAGAGCAGCGTGCCGAAACGAAACACGCGCACGCGGCCCGCCTCGGTGGACGGTTCGCCGAACCACCGGAAGTGAAAGTCGCGCACGTAGGAGGTCGCGAGAGAATTCAGCGCGGTGCTCAGCGATCCCATCGTCGTCGCGAGCACACCCGCGAGCACGAGCCCGCGCATTCCGCCCGGCATGACGGTGAGGATGAAATGCGGAAAAGCCTTGTTCGCGATGACCACGCCTTCCGCATTCCGCGGCAGCAGCGGATCCGCCGCCACGCCGTAGTACACCGCAAGCAGGATGCCGATGCTCAGCACGCAAAGCTGGATCGGCACATCCACCAGCCCGCTCACGATCGTCGCGAACGCGCTCTGGCGCTTGTTCTTTGCGGTGAGCATCCGCTGCACCATGTCCTGATCGGTGCCGTGCGTCGCGAGTGTCACGAATGTGGAGCCGAGGAATGCCGCCCACAGCGTGTATTCCTGCTCAAGGATGCTCTTCACATTCCCCCAGAATCCGAGTCCCGCCTTCACGCCCGTGTCGAACACCTTCGCATCGAACAAGTGCGGGCGTGCAGCGTCCCAGCCGCCGACATGCGTGACGAGGTAGTGCAGCGAAAATGCGAGCGCACACACGAGCACGGCGATTTGCAGCACATCTGTCCAGATCACCGCGCGGATGCCGCCGATGGTCGTGTAAATCGCCGTCGCCACTGCGACGAAGGCGAGCGCGCCGCCGGTGAGCCAGAACTCCCGCACCGGCGTCGCCGCCGCACCAGGATGCGCGAGATTCCAGATCATCACCAGCAGCACCGTCGGCACCCACAGTCGCGCGCCACTCGCAAGCAGTCGCGTGACGAGGAATACCGCCGACGCCGCACGACGCGTGCGCGGGCCAAAGCGCGTCCCGAGGAATTCGTAAATGCTCACCACATTGTGCCGGTAAAAAGCCGGGATGAACACCGCGCTCACCACGACGCGCGCGAGCAGGTAGCCGATGATGAGCTGGATGTAGGTGTAGTTCCGCAGCGCAAAGCCATCCGCCGGCGCTCCGAAAAAAGTGCCCGCGGAAATTTCCGCCGCGAGGATGCTCGCGAGCACCGCCCACCACGCGATCTGCCGTCCGCCGAGCGCAAAGCCCTCCACGGATTTTTCCCCGCGGCTCATCCAAAGCCCGATGCCGATGACGAGCGCGAAGTACGCGACGATCACGACGGCATCGAGGAGGAGGGCGGTGGTCATTCGTCCGCGACGCTACCGCGACGCCGTCGCGCAATGCGAGCATCGCGTGAACCTCCGCAGCCACCGACGGAAGGAGGCGGGCTAATCTTTTCCCCGGGTTCCGCCTTCCGAGTTCCGCGTTTGAAAGCGTGCCCGCCTCCTCCCGTCGGCGGCTGCGTCAAGCTCGCGAGGGATCCACGACCGCGGCGGCGATCGCCCTTTGCAGCACTTTCGAGTTCCGTCCGCTCGAGTCGTATTTTTTCCGGCGCTCGGGCGGCAGTTCGTCGGGCGACACCTCCGAGTAGCCGCCCTTCTGCTGGAAATAATTGAACGCCTGGGTCGAGAGCGCGAAAATGTGCTTCATCCCCCGCTGCGCTGCAAGCTGCTCGGCAAATGCCATCAGCTTGCGGCCAAAGCCCTGGCCTTCGTGGCTCTTCGCCACGTAGAGGCATGCGAGCTCGGACTTTTGCGCCTCGGGATAGTCATGAAGCGCGACGCACGCGACGAGCTGGCGATCGATCTCCAACACCCAGTAATCGTCGAGCTGCGCGATCAGATCGGCGCGCGTACGCTTCACGAGTTCCGCATGCTCGACCGATGACCGGATGAGGATGAGCAGCGCGCGCACGTCCTTTTTGAAGACGCGCCGGATCTGCTGGTAGTCGTTGCTGTAAATCATCGTGCCCACGCCCTCGGGGCTGAACACCTCGGCGAGCAGCGCCTCGTCCACATTGCCATTCAGCAGATGCACGCGCGCGATGCCGTTGCGGCAGGCGCGTGCGCCGTGCTCGAGCTTGGAAAGTGAGATTAAGTCCACCTGCCCGCGGCGTTTCTTCACGAGGTCCTCGGCCTCCACGATGCTGAGCTGGCGGACGAGTTCGCCATTCGCCACCACCGCGTCGCGCGCGCCGAGGTAGATGATCTTCATGGCCTGCAGCGCCTCTGCTATTTCCACCGCGATGGCGTCGCTGTTCACGCGGAAGGTGCGCCCTTCGCCATCAAAACCGATCGGCGGCACCACGGGGATCACTCCCTCATTCAGCAAAGTTTGCAGCAGCCGCGTATCGAGCCGCTCGACTTTTCCCGTGTGCAGAAAATCCACGCCACCGAGGATGCCCGCGGGGTGCGCGATGACCGCATTCGCGTACGCCGCGCGCAGATCCACGCTCGTGAGGCCCTGCATGATTTCGTTCATCAGCGTCGTCGCTGCGTCGAGCGAGACCTGCAGCGTCGCCTCGTCCGTGATGCCCGTGCCGTCGCTGTTGCTCGTCTTCACACCGCGCGCCGTCGCGAGCTTCTCGATCTGGAATGCCGCGCCATGCACGAGGATCACCTTCACGCTCAGCGAGCGCAGCACCGCGAGATCGAGCAGGATGTTTCCAAAATTCGGCGACGCCGCGATCTCACCGTCCACTGCGATCACGAAGATTTTTTCCCGGAAGCGCGGGACGTAGGTGAGGATGCCTCTCAGGTCGGAAACTTTCATCAAAGACGCGCGACTTGTGCGCCACGCGCGGGCGCGTGTGAAGTCAGAAGTCAGCGGAGTTGCATCGGCAAACGGCGGACGCCGGCGGCAGGCACTTTCATGAGCACCGAATCGTGGCGGCGTTCATTCCGCCTCGCCACGCAGCCAACGCGCGATCATGTCGATCTGTTTCGCGTTGAGTTCGCCTTTTTCGCCGAAGGCCTGCATGCGGTCGTTGCGGGGTCCGTAATATTTTTTGTCGGCGGGATTGTGAATGATGCCCGCCGTCCACGCGCGCGAACCCCAGCCGGTCAGAACGCATCCTTTCCCGCCGCCGTCGCCGCGCAGTTCGTGGCAGTCGGAGCAGTTCAGGCCGGCGTCGCCGAAGTCCTTGCGGCCTTGCTCGATCAACGCCGCGTCGCGGGTGTCGGCCTCGCGTTGCGAGGGAAGCTGTGCCTCGGCGCTGATGGCGAGGATCACGCGCTCGAGCTTTGCTTTTTCCTCGTCTGAATATTTCGGGATTTCGTCGAGGACGAGATTGACCATCGCGCTTCGTTTCCGGTCCTTCGGCGGATGGACGAGCGCGGTGCCGCCCCAGATGCGGTCGGTCGCGATCTTCTGCGGGTCGAGAAAATCGCGCAGCCACTCGCGGCTGCCCCAGCCTTTCAACTCGGCCGCGCTCTGCCGGTCGCCGAGCGGTGCACCAAGTCCGTCGCGGCCCTCGTAGCTGTGGCAGCTCGCGCATTTCGCGGCGAAAAGTTTCGGCGCCTGCGTCAGCACGTCGTCGCGGAGCAGGGCGAGCGCGCCTTCGGGCGGCACGCCGAGTCGCGTCGAAAGCACTTTCACGCGCTCGGCCTCGTGATGCGCCTGAGCCACAGCGGCGACGTAATGTTCGTCGCGCGCGTCGTGGCGGAAGGCAATCGCCGTGAGCGCGGCAAAAATCCCGAGGCCCACCCACAGCGCAGCAAGGTTGAACCGATGCCCGATTTTCCAACGGCTCAGCAGCGGCATGACGAAGAGGAATGACGCGACCGCGCCGGGAATGATGACCACGCACCACAGCATCCCGCCGCCGGGCAGCTTTTGGAAATAATCCTGAAATTTCAGGAGCTGGAACAGCGCCATGAAATACCAATCGGGCCGCGCAGCGGAATAGCTCTCGGCGGGATTCGCGGGGCCGGTGAGTTCCGCGCCATGCTTCCACCAGACGAGCGTGAGCACCGCGGCCATCACCGTGAGGCACGCGACGCCATCCATGAGCACCTGGTCGGGCCAGAACATTGCGTCGCGTTTTTTCAGCGGCTTCTTCGGCGTGATGCCATGGTGCCGGAACAGCCAGATGTGCCCGGCGATCAGCCCGACAAGCAGCGCAGGGAGCAGCCCCGCGTGCAGCGCAAAAAATCGCGTGAGCGTGTAGTGCCCGAAGTCTGATCCGCCGACGACGAGCTTCTGCAGCGACGGCCCAACGAGCGGCACGTTCGCCAGCAGATTCATCGCGACCTTCGACGCCCAGTATCCCTTTTGATCCCACGGCAAAAGATAGCCGGTGAGCGAGAGCGAGAGCGTCACGCCGAGCAGTGCGAGGCCGAACCAGAAGTTCACCTCGCGCGGCGCACGGTACGCGCCGTCGATCACGACCTGCATGAGATGCAGCACGAGCAGCGGCACCATGAGCTGCGCCGTCCAGTGATGAATCCCGCGCAGCCACCAGCCGCCGGGCACCGCCGTCTCCAGATGAAAAACCGACTCCCACGCCGACTGCGCGCTCGCGCTGTAGCCGAACCACAGCGCCAGGCCGGTGATGAACTGCACGCCAATCGCGAACGCCAGCGTGCTGCCCCACGCGTAGCGCCAGCGTGCGCCGCCGGGGATGTTTTCAAAGAGCGCGTCGTGCGTGAGCTTGCGGTGGTTCACGCGACGATCCAGCCAGTCGTGGAGGCCCCTGATCATGCGAGTGAGATTTTCTCCGCGATGCCGGCCTTGAAGTTCTCGAAATAGACCCACACTTCCGCGCCGTCGCGCACCTCGACGCGCAGTGTGTCGAGCCCCCGGCGGCTCGGACTTTTCCCGCGCACCTCGCCGCTCTTCACGAACTCACTGTCGTGGCACGGACAGTAAAACGCATCGCGCTCGTTGCGAAACTCGACGGCGCAGCCGAGGTGCGGGCACGAGGCGTTGAATGCGACGACCTCGGCCTCGCCGACACGCCGGAGAAAAATCGCCCCAATCGCATTTGCCGGGAATTTTGTCCACGCATCGCGCCGCTCGGTGACGACCTGGAAAAAACGCGGCGCACCATTCAGCGGCAGCGCGCTGAGCGTGGTGATCTTCACCGGCAGCGGGATGCCTCTCGATTTCAGTGGATGCGCGAGCACGATCACCGCCGCACCGATCGGCGCGGCAAGCGCGCACCCGCCGAGTGCGACGCAGGCCGCTGTTTTCAAAAACTCCCGTCGCTGCTGCGGGTGCTGTGGATCGTCTGGCGATTTGGATTCTGAGGATTCCATCCGGGAAGCCTAGACGCCGAATGCGATCAGGCACAAGCGTCCGCCTTTCCTGAGAGGGAGCGCCGAAAGTCAGAAATGAAACGCGGGGGCGCAGAGACGCGGAGAAAGCAGAAGAGGGTATCGCAATGATCGCCCTTTGCTCTCTGCGCCTCTCCCTGATTTCCGGATCAAACCTGCCAATCCCGAATGTTCCCTCAGGACGGCGGCCTGATCGCATGGACATCCGAAATGCAGCGGACTCTGTTGCCTTCCACGCGAGGAGAAGCCGAAACCCCGGCTGAAAGGTTCCTTGCCAAATGGTCAACTCCGGCACAATCAGCACTCTTTTCCCCCGACTCACCATCATGCGCACATCCCCGCTCATCACACTGTTCACCGGCTTCATCGCCATCGCATCACTCCAC
>JBDSAR010000496.1:0-14758 GCA_039922035.1 Chthoniobacteraceae bacterium | reverse complement strand
GAGCCCCGCGCAGCGGCCTTTCGGTTACTGAGTCCACGTCCTGATTCGCAACGCGTCTCCGGCGGGAACAACGTCAAATTTTCAACGCTCAACTTCAAAATCGGCAAAGGAGGACACTGCCAGCCTCGGTGAGTGGAGGCGGCGTCCCGCGGAGCAGAGGGGCGTGATGCTCAGTCCGATTTCACCCCGTGGAGTGCCCGATCGATCGCGCAGCCGAGGTCGTGGCGTGAATACGGCTTGGTCACCACATCCGTGACGCCGAGTTGCGTGGCTTCCTTTTCCATGGATGCGGAGACGACATAACCCGTGCAGAGCACGCAGGGCATGTCAGGCTGGTTGGCTTGCACGCGGCGGATGAGGTCGAGACCGTTCATGCGCGGCATGGACAGGTCGGTGAGGACGGCGGCGAATTCGTGGGCGTTCGTGCGGATCTCCTCGAGCGCCTGCTCGGGTCCGAGGCAGATCGTGGGCCGGTACCCGAGGCCGGTGAGGAAGCTGCGTGCGACTTCCGCGACGGATGTCTCGTCCTCGACGACGAGCACCCGTTCGCCGTGGCCGCGCGGCGAGACGGTGGCGGATGGTTCCGCGAGGAGCTCGGGTTTTTCCGCCCGCGGAAAATAAAGGCGGAACGTGGATCCCGCGCCGGGTGCGCTCCGGACGGTGACGACTCCCCCGTGCGCGATCACGATCCCATGGACGACGGCGAGGCCGAGCCCGGTGCCTTCGCCCGGCTGCTTGGTGGTATAGAATGGCTCGAAGACTCTGCGGAGGGTGGCCGGGTCCATGCCGTGGCCGGTGTCGCTCACGCTCAGACGCACCCATTCGCCAGTGAGCAGGCGCGCGTCCTCGCGGGCGAACTGCTGGCTGCCGGTGATGTTTTCAAGCGTCACGTCGAGCGTGCCGGGCCCGCGGGCCATGGCGTGGACGGCGTTGGTGGCGAGGTTGAGCAGGGCCTGGTGGATCTGCGCCGCATCGGCGAGGACGCAGTCGGCCGCATCCCGGAATTCGGCGTGGATCTCGATGGAGGCGGGGATCGTGGCGCGGAGGAGCTGGAGGATTTCCTGGATCACCGGCTTGAGCGAGACCGGGTGCTGCTCCGGTTTGTGCTTGCGGCTGAAGGTGAGGATCCGGCGCACGAGATGCCGCGCGCGTTCCCCGGCGGTGAGAACCTGGCCGATGTCATCCGTGGAGGGGTGGGTCGCGGGCAGGCGTGCCCTGGCGAGTTCGGCATAGCCGATGACGCCGGTGAGGATGTTGTTAAAGTCGTGCGCAATCCCTCCGGCGAGCGTGCCGACGGCCTCCATCTTCTGGCTTTGCGCGAGCTGTTCGATGAGGAGGTGCTTTTCCCGCTCCGCGGAAATGCGCGCCGTGATGTCGCGGAACGACCACACGCGGCCGACGATCGTGCCGTCGTCGCGCTGCGGCCGCGAGTCGCGCTCGAAGACACGCCCGTCGGTGAACTCGATGATGTCCGAGCTGCATTCCTCCGGGTGCGCGTAGAGGCTCTTCACCCGCCCGATGAAACCGGCGGGATCCTTGAGATGATGGAGAACGTGACGCAGGAGGGTATGATCCCGCATTTCCGTCTCCAGATCGCGGCGGATTCCCCACATTTCGAAGAAGCGCTGGTTGAGGCCCGTGATCGTCCCGTTCAGATCCACGACGAGCACACCGTCGGAGATGGAGTCGAATGTCGCATTCAGCGTGGAGAGCGAATGGCTCAGCGCCTTTGCCGATGCGCGTTTCTGGCGGAGGCCCCATGCGAGTGCGATCGTGCCGGCGAGCAGCACCAGGACAAGGGCGCCGCCGAAGATGAGCACGCGCCCGTGGGCTTTCAAAAAGCCCGGCGGTTTGCCGAGGACTTCGGTTCCCCCGGGCAGATTGCTGAGCGGAAAACCGAAGCGGACCATCTGATCATACTGGACCACGAGACGGTGCGGTGAGTGTTCGATGACGGGGATGTCCCCGGCCTGCTCGCCGTGGAAAAGGCGGAGTGCAAGCTGTGCTGCCGAAGCGCCGTGTCCCTCGCCGTCGAGGAGCGAGCCGCCGAGGATTCCCGGCAGATGCAGCGGCGCGCGCAGGCCGTAGATCGGCACCGGGCAGCGGTCGCGCAGTTCCACCATGAACTGCCGCGCCTGCTGCCGGCGGGTCAGCAGCACGGCGCTGCCCTGCGGGAGCGACTCGATCGCCGCGAAAAGCTGGTGGACGTTTTCCGTCTTCAGGAGTTCGATCTGGACAGCCGGTGCATCGGCGGCGATCGCCTCCAAGATACTTTGCTGCACGCCGTGGCCGGAATTGGTGGCATCTTCGAGCACCACGAGGCGGCGGAGATCCGGCTGCAAGGTGTGCGCCAGTCGGAAAGTGCCTGGCGCATCATTCTCCTCGATCATGCCGGTGAGCCACGGCGGCTGAACATTTTCAATACGGCTGATGCCGCAGAAAACTCCTTGGGAATCCGGGAACAGACGGTCGTGAAACTTCAGCAGGAACGGCACCGCCTGCGTGCCCTGCGCGATGACGACGCGGATCTTCTTCCCCGCGTATTTCGCGGCGTAATAATCCACCAGCCGCCTTTCCTGGTCCTCACCGCCCGCATTGTGCCAGTCCATGTATTCGATGATGGGTGAGATCACGGGCACCTGATCCTGGAAAAAGCGGATCATTCCCTCGACTT
The DNA here is from genome assembly GCA_039922035.1 of Chthoniobacteraceae bacterium. Taxonomy (GTDB): domain Bacteria; phylum Verrucomicrobiota; class Verrucomicrobiia; order Chthoniobacterales; family Chthoniobacteraceae; genus SXWH01. The sequence continues at coordinate 12,084 of JBDSAR010000496.1, read as the reverse complement.
CCGAAGCCGCCCATGGATCGCTCGGGCTTCGCGTGACGAGGATGACGATGCCGTTTCTGCCGGCCACCATCCGAGGCGCTGCGGCGGGGGCGGGATTCTCGGCGCGGGTGATGGACGTCACGCCGTACGAGACCAGCAGCGAGAGGAGCGCCAGCCAGATGAAGAGTGGTGAAGTGCAGGCGGAATGCCGCGACTCATGCAAGGCTCGGAATGTTCTCATGGGGGAATGAGGAGTGTCGGGTTGGGGCTGACACTCAAGGATTTACCGGCATGATAAAGTATTTACAAGGATTTCCGCAGGGAATTTTCGGCAGGCGCGAGCCCGTGGCGTGCCAGCGGCGGATTCCGCCGGAGTGTCCAAGTGTCCACGGCTTTTGCCTCGACTGCGGTGAGCGGCCGGGGCATCACATCCGCACGATGAAATCCACTCGCATTCTCCTTTCACTCATCGCGCTCGCCTTTGGGGCGTGCGCCTCCACCGGGCAGAAAAACGGCGGCGGCGGATCGGACAGTGATTCCGTCTCCGGCACGGCGCTCGGCAATGCGCTGCCGGAGCGTACCGAGGGCGTTTCGTTCCTCGGATCGAATGTGGATCGCTCGAAATTTTCGCCGGTGCATTTTGCGTTCGACAGCTCCTCCGTCGGCGCAGGCGAGCGGCCAAAGCTCCAGACTGTCGCGGAATTCTGCCGCAGCAACCGCAACAGCATCATCATCGCCGGCTTCACCGACGAACGCGGGACTCCGGAATACAACCGTGGCCTGGGCGAGCGTCGCGCGCTCACGGTGCGCGAAGAATTGATCAAGCTCGGCGTGCCCGGCGGCCGCCTGCAGACGGTGAGTTTCGGCGCGGAGATGCCAGCGGATTCCGGCTCGGGCGAAGCCGCGTGGGCAAAAAACCGCCGCGCGGAGTTTGGCCTCGTGCGGTGATTTTCGGCGCTACTTTCCGATCACCCAGCCGAGTCCACTCACGAGCCGCTCGGCGAGATGGTCGCTGTGATGGCCGGGTGATTCGTAGAAAGTGACGGGCGACTTCCGTTCGCGCAGCACCTCCCAAATTTTGCGCGCGCCGATGTTTGCGCCGAATTCGTCGTGCTCCGCGCCATCGAGATAGACGCGCTGCGCCGGGGCGAATGCATCCGCGCGTTTTCGCACGACGTGGAGCGGATCGACATCGAGCCAGCGCTGCCACGCCTCCGCGCGGAATTTTCCGCCCGCGTCGTACAGCCACTCGAAGTGTCCGGGCTTGCCCGCGATTGGCGCGTAGTTTGCGCAAAGGCCCATGACCATGTGTGCGAGACCGTCGCCGGGCAGTCGTGCCTTTGCGCCGGAGGTCATCACGCGTTCCAATTCCGCCGGAGTGATCGCGCGCACGGAGGGCTGCGAGACGATGGGCTTGTGCGTGACCTCGAAATCGCTGTCCGGCGACAGCGCCACGACTGCGGAAAATTTTTCGTGCCGCGACATCGCGAGCATCAGTGCGCCGTAGCCGCCGCTCGAATGCCCGGCGATGATGCGTGGAAATGCGGCGTCGTTCGCGAGCGGGTAGCGCGCCTCGACGGCAGCGACAATTTCGTCCGCAACATAGTCCGCGTAATCGCCCGTGGCGCCGGAATTCAAAAACTGGCTGCCGCCGAAATGCGAGCGCCCGTCCACCACCGCGATGCGCAGCGCGAGGCCCGCGCCCGCCATTTTGTCCACGGCTCGCGCGAGCCATCCGCCGCCCTGCGCGATGACATCCTCCGACGATCCGCCCCAGCCTGGCAGGTAGATCACGAGCGGCAGGGGCGCGCCGTTCTTCGTTGCATCGGGCACGAGCATCGCGACGCGGCGCACGCTCGGATCGCCGGGCGGATTTGCTTTCAGTTTCGTGCTGCGCACTTCGAGGACTTCGAGCCGCGCGGCAAAAATGCGGGATGTCGCGCACACGGTGAGCGCGGCGAGGAGCAGGGCGAGCGGGAGGTGTCGGGAGAAATTCACCGGCGACGTATGGCAGAAATGCGCGGTGCGTGCCACAGGGCTTCAAATCAATTGTTACGCGCGGAGTCGTCTGATATTTGATGCGCCTTGAAAGCGCGCACTGCATGAACGCCCCTGAAACTGAAATCGTCTTCACCAAGGACGGCACGGAGATTCTCCGCACGAAGGTCACGCCGGGCGACTACGTCATCGGGCGTGAGGCGGGATGCTCGCTCGTCGTGGAGGCGGACGGTGTGTCGCGGCGGCACGCGAAACTCACGGTGAATTTCGATCACGCGCTGATTGAGGATCTCGGCAGCTCGAATGGCACGTACGTCGCCGACCGGAAAATCGCGGAGAACACGCGGCTTTTTCCAAACCAGACGATCCGGATCGGCACGGTGACGATGCAGCTCAAGCGGCTCAAATTTGAAGAGGAGCCGGACTCGATCTCGCCGCACATCGAGGCGCTGAGACGCCACCTGCCGGCTGATTTTCTCCGCGAAAAAAAATACGACATCGGCGGCATCATCGCGAAGGGCGGCATGGGTGCGATCGTGGATGCGCAGGAAAAGCTGCTCCGCCGCAAGGTGGCGATGAAGATGATGCTGAGCACGGGTTCGCAGGAGGAGCTTTTGCGGTTCATCGAGGAGGCGCAGATCACCGGCCAGCTCGAGCATCCGAATATCGTGCCGGTGTATGAACTCGGCGTGGACGAGCAGGAGCAGGTCTTCTACACGATGAAATTCGTGCGCGGCGTCACGCTGCACGACGTGCTGCAGTTCATCGAGGCCGGCACGTCCGGCGCTGCGGATAAATATCCGCTCAGCGCGCTGCTCACCATTTTCGACAAAGTGTGCGACGCGCTCGCCTTTGCGCACAGCAAGGGGGTCATCCATCGCGATTTGAAACCTGCGAACATCATGCTCGGCGAATACGGCGAGGTGCTCGTGATGGACTGGGGCCTTGCCCGCGCCTCGGGCCGCAACGAGGCTGCGGGCACGGAGCCGGAACGCACCCTTGTGTGTTCCGCACGCCGCGACGAAGGCCCGGCGATGATGACGATGGCCGGCATGGTGCTCGGCACGCCGCAATACATGCCGCCCGAACAGGCGAGGGGAGAGACTGAGAAATTTGACGCGCGCACGGATATCTATTCGCTCGGCGCGATCCTCTACCACATGCTGACGCTTGAGCCCCCGATCAGCGGCGACGATGTGGGCCAGATGCTGCGAAGTGTGGCGGATGGAAAGGTCGCCGTGCAGCTCGCATCCAGAGGCCCGAAGCGGGTGCAGCCGGGCAAGCCGATGCCACATATTCCCGGTGGAAAAATTCCCGAACGTCTCGCAGCGATCGTCCGCAAGGCGATGGCGATGGATCGCGAGGACCGATACCCCACGGTGAAGGAGCTTCAGGCAGCGGTGCGGACGAGCGAGGCCGTGTTGCCAGATTCATCGCCCCTCCCGCTGGCGACTGATACAAAAATCCCGGTACCGCGCCGCGGCAAGGGCATGGCGTTGGTGCTGGTTCTCAGCGGGATCATCGTGGTGCTTACCGGAATGTGCATCAAACTCACGTTCGATCGCATCCGCGCGGAAGACCCGCCGCACGGCAAGCCGTAAGCCCCGTTTTCGGATTCCCATCTTCGAGTATTTCCTCCAACCACGTTTGAAAAATCGGGTTCACTGCGACTCTGCGAGTGTGTCCCGAAAGTCCCATTTGAACGCAGAGGCGCAGAGGTGGGATGAGAGTTTTGCAGAGGGAAATGAAAAAATCCCTCCGCGTTGCTCTCACTTCTACTCCGCGCCTCTGCGGTCAGATATGGCTCTGCTAGCCCTGAAGGTGGACTTTCGGGCCACACTCTAATTCACGCGATGGAACGTCCGCATTTTGGTCATTCCGTGAGAGTTGCCTGTCGAATCACGCAAGCCACGGAACGGTTTTCGCGACTTTAACCTGCAAACGCCTGTAAATTCTGTACTAAATGCGACTGAGTCCTAAAAACATCTTGACGGAAAGGGTTCTCCCGTATTTATCCGCGACTGCGACTCAATCTCAGTGTCGCGAAACAATTCAAACCTTATCTTCAAAAATCAACATGACGCTCCACAAGATATCCAAAGCCTGCCTGCTCGCAGCGACGGCACTCACCTTCATCCCGAGCGTCGCCTCGGCCGATGAACGCCACTTTGCGTTCACCTACGAGACGACCACTGCTGCGAAAGGCTCCGTGGAATTTGAAAACTGGATCACGTGGGAAACACGCCGCGGGAACGGTGACAACACGAACCTCTGGAAATTCCGTCAGGAAATCGAATTCGGCCTCACCGACCGGCTGCAACTCGGCGTCTATCTTGCCAACTGGAATCTCCGGAACGACTCCACGCACGACAACAGCGTCCGTTACCAAAGCGCATCTGCGGAACTCATTTACCGGCTGACCCACCCGACCACCGACTGGCTCGGCTCCGCAGTCTATCTCGAGGTCGAGGGTGGACGCGACCTCTTCGCCGTCGAGGGCAAGCTGCTTCTGCAAAAAAACATCGGCAAACTGATCCTCGCATGGAACGGCGTGCTGGAGGCCGAATGGGAAGGACACGGACTGCGCGAGCGCACGGGCAAGCTGGAGCAGTCATTTGGCGTGAGCTATCAGCTCACTCCCGCGGTCAGCGCCGGCGCGGAACTCGTGCACGAAGTTGCATTCGCGGACTGGTCAAAGTCGGGACCAAATCTGCTTTTCGCCGGGCCGAACGTCTCATGGCGTTTTAAGCGCGGCTACGTCACCGCCGCCACGCTTTTCCAATGCACGAATGTGGCCGACGAACCCGATATCCAGACGCGTCTCATTTTCGGCATCCGATTCTAGAATGCATTTCGCGCATCCGTGTGAGCATGGCAATTGGATTGCGTTGCGCTCGTCGGAGAACAAAATCACCCGCGTCATGAATCGCGAACCTCTGCGACCTGCGCTGCTGATTTTGTTCACGCTTGTGATGGCCGGTTGCGCAAACTTGGATACGGCGGTGCCGCCCGTCGCCGCGCTCACTGCGCGCGGGAAGGACACCGCATCGCTGGAAAGTGGCCGCCGCATCTATCTCGAAAACTGCACCCGCTGCCACGTCGCCGAGCCGGTGCAAAAATTCGCCACCGCACGCTGGCCGGGCATCATCGCCGACATGGGCGAACGCTCGCACCTCTCCGCGGAGCAGCATCGGGCCGTGCTCGCCTATGTGCTTGCGGCCTCGCGGCCTCAATAGCGCGCGAAATCGCAACGCACGCTAGACCTCGCGCCGCGCCTCTGCTTTAGCTGCGCGGCACATTTCCAAAACATCCACATGCCATACAAGACCTGCACAGTTCCCGCCGGAGAAAAAGTGACGATTCAAGGCGGCAAACTCACCGTCCCCGCAAACCCGATCATCCCATTCATCCGCGGCGACGGCACAGGGCCGGACATCTGGGCCGCGAGCGTGCGCGTCTTTGATGCCGCGGTGGAAAAGGCGTACGCCGGAAAAAGGAAAATCTCCTGGATGGAAGTCTTCGCCGGCGAGGAGTCGTTCAAGAAATTCAACTCGTGGCTGCCCGACGACACCGTCACCGCGTTCAAGGAATTCCTCGTCGGCATCAAGGGCCCGCTCACCACGCCCGTCGGCGGCGGCATCCGTTCGCTGAATGTCGCGCTGCGGCAAATGCTCGACCTCTACGTGTGCCTGCGCCCCGTGCAGTGGTTCACCGGCGTGCCGTCCCCGGTGAAGCATCCGGAGAAAGTGGACATGGTGATTTTCCGCGAGAACACCGAGGACATCTATGCCGGGATAGACTTCGAGGCAGGCGGCGAAGCCGCGATGAAGACACTCGAATTCCTCGCGCAGAACTTCCCGAGGGAATACAAAAAAATCCGCTTTGCCGGCGAGGCCTCGGAATCTGTGGGCATCGGCATCAAGGCAGTTTCCAAGCCCGGCACGCAGCGACTCGTGCGCTCGGCGCTCGCATACACCATCGCGCAAAAGCGCAGGAGCCTCACGATCGTCCACAAGGGCAACATCATGAAATTCACCGAAGGCGCATTCCGCGACTGGGCGTATGAACTCGCGAAGAGCGAATTCGGCGCGGTGGAAATTGACGGCGGCCCGTGGTGCCGCATCCCCGATGGCAAGCCCGGCGCGGGCATCGTGATCAAGGACAGCATCGCGGACATCGCGCTCCAGCAGGTGCTCACGCGCCCGACGGATTTCGACGTCATCGCCACGCTGAATCTGAATGGCGACTACCTCAGCGACGCACTCGCCGCGCAGGTCGGCGGCATCGGCATCGCACCCGGCGGCAACATCAACTACCTCACCGGGCACGCCATCTTCGAAGCCACGCACGGCACCGCGCCGAAATACGCCGGCAAGGATCAGGTGAACCCCGGCAGCGTCGTCCTCAGCGGCGAAATGATGTTCCGCTACCTCGGCTGGAACGAAGCCGCGGACCTCATCGTCAAGGGCATCAACGGAGCCATCGGCGCGAAGAAAGTGACCTACGACTTCGCCCGGCTCATGGATGGTGCCACCGAGATCAAGTGCTCGGAATTCGGCACCGCGATGATCGAGCACATGTAGGCCGGGGCTCCGCACGGAAAATCACATTCTGCTCGCGCTCCTTCGGCTACTTGGCATCGAAGAGCTTCGCAAGGATGCGTCCTGATGCTACAGGTGCCCCGTAAAGAACCACTCGTGAATATACATCATCGCAACTTGCGCAGGGTCGTCATCATCGGCGGCGGATTTGGAGGGCTGGAGGCAGCCAAGGCACTTCGGAAAGCCGGCGTGCGAGTCACCGTGCTGGACCGCCAGAATCATCACCTCTTCCAGCCGCTGCTTTATCAGGTCGCCGCCGCTGCGTTGTCACCCGCGGACATCGCCGAACCGCTGCGGCATATCCTGCGCAATCAGGAAAATGCCGAGGTGATTTTGACCGAGGTGAAGAGCATCGAAACTGCGCACAAGCGTGTCATCACCGCCGACGGTCCGGTGGAATACGATTACCTCATCGTCGCCGCGGGCGCGCGCCATTCGTATTTCGGGCGCGACGATTGGGAGAAGTTCGCCCCCGGCCTCAAGAGCCTCGATGATGCGCTGAATATCCGTCAGCGGATGCTCATGGCATTCGAGATCGCGGAGAAGACGGAGGACGACGCCGAGCGCGAGGCGGCGATGACCTTTGTCGTCGTGGGCGGCGGACCGACCGGCGTGGAGATGTCCGGAGCCATCGCGGAGATCGCGCGCGTCACTTTGATCAAGGACTTCCGCCACATTGATTCCTCGGAGGCGCGCGTCTTCCTGATCGAGAGCGGGCCGGAGATCTTGCAGGCATTCTCCGGCGAACTTTCCGAGAGCGGACTCAAGCAGCTCACCGGTCTCGGCGTGGAAGTGCGGCTCAACAAAAAGGTCGAGGCGATTACGGAAGCCGGCGTCACGCTGACGGGTGGCGAGAAGATCGCCGCGAACACTGTCGTGTGGGCCGCAGGCAATGCCGCGTCCCCGCTCGGCACCAGCCTTGGCGTGCCGCTTGATCGGCCGGGGCGCGTCATCGTGAACGAGGACTGTTCCATCCCCGGCCACGCCGAAGTGTTCGTCATCGGCGATCAGGCGCATTTTGCGATCGGCGAGGGGAGACTGCTGCCCGGACTTTCGCCGGTCGCGATGCAGCAGGGGAGGCACGTTGCGAGAAACATCGTCGCCCTTTTGCGCGGCCAGCCCACGTCCCGTTTCGAATATCACGACAAGGGAAGCATGGCCACGATCGGGCGGAACGCCGCCGTCGCGGAAATGGGCTCCATCCGCATCAGCGGATTCGTCGCCTGGCTCGCGTGGCTCTTCGTCCACATCATCTTCCTCGTTGGATTCCGGAACCGCATCGCCGTGCTCTTCAACTGGGCCTACGCCTACCTCACCTACGGGCGCGGCGCGCGGCTCATCACCAGCCGCCAGACGGGAAACAACGGCGCTGCGGAACCGCCAAAGCAATGAGGCTCGAGCCGCCTGCGCCATGCTCGAAATTCGCGCATGGCAGGCGGAGCAGCGACGGGACGAATCGGATCGCGCAGATGCGTTTGCCCATCCGTGCGGATCGCTATTTGAGCTCAAAGATCGCTTCCACCTCGACCGCCGCACCGGTGGGAAGCTGCGCGAATCCCAGTGCGCTGCGGGCATGGAAGCCGTCGCCCTCCTTGCCGAAGATTTCGTGCAGCAGGTCCGACGCTCCGTTGATGACGAGATGCTGCTCGGTAAATTCGAGCGTCGAGTTCACGCAACCGAGCACCTTGATCACCCGCAGCCCGTCCAGCGTGCCGTGCGTGTCCCACACCGAGCGCAGGATTTTCTCCGCGCAATTCTTCGCCGCCGCATAGCCTTCCTCCACGGAAACGCCCGCGCCCAGCTTGCCCTTGAAGTCGCTCACGTGCCCGGACGTGATGAGCTGCGAGCCGCTGCGGATGCACAGGTTCAGGTAGCCGGGGGCGACCTTGTGGAATTTGATGCCGAGATTTTCCGCCTTCTGTTGTGGAGTCATATTGGAGATCGCTCCTTTGCAGACCATCTCCCCACCGGCGAGTCGAGCAAATCGTGCATCTCTTCCCGCAGGTGGACTGGGAAGTCCCGCGCTAGCTCTTGCGGTAGCCCTTCATGTCGTCCACCACGGTGTGGCGCGAAACAGTGGTGCAACTTTCCGCAGAGTCGGTGGTTTGAAGGAATCCCATGAAAGCACACCTCCTCGCTCCCCTGTTCGCCGCACTTGTTTTCACCGGCACGGCGCAATCCGAGAATCCCGGCAAGCCGCCGCACGACGGTCCGCCTCCGGGAGGCCCGATGGCGGAGCGGCTGAAGCACCGGATCGAGGAGCTTCGCCGCGAGGGCAAGAATGAGGAGGCGGAGCGACTGGAACGACATGCGCGGGAGATGTTCGCGAAGCGGGGCGGAAATCCGCAGGGTGGGCATCACGAGGGTTCGCCGGGTGGGAATCCGGGCGAACGCGCGGCGCATCTGGCGGAGGCGGCAAAGCATCTGAATGCGGCGGGCATTCATGTTTCTCCGGAGATACTGGAGAAGCTGGGGCATCGCTTTGACGGGAAGAAGCACGAGCGCCGGGATTTTTCCCACGGTTCGCCGAGGTCGCATGGATCGGCGGAAGAGCATTCGAGCGGGATGCCGGGGCGGCCGGGGTTATCGCCGCAGGGCAATGCCGGACCCGGTGCGGGCTCGCCGATGGAGGCGATGCACCATGAGATTCGCATGCTCGCGAAGCAGGTGCAGGAATTGCGCGGGATGGTCCAGCAGCAGCGCGGCGGGCAGCCGAATCGCGGACCGCACGAGCCGGCGAAGGCCGGTGAGGATCACGGTGCGAGGCCGCAGGACGAAGCTCGCAGGGACCGTCCGGCTGCACCGACTGCGCCGGGCGGCGCTCGCGAACATCGTGACGGTGTGCCGCAGCCGCAGGGGGAACATCATCCTCGTGGCGACGCGAGGCCGCTGAATCCTCCGGGCAATCCGGTTCCTCCGCAGGACCGTCCGCGTGGCGATGCGCTTGTGCCTCCGCGTGAGGGGTAAGGCACCATTTGCCCGGCGCTAGTCGGGCGTCGGCTTTTCGGACTCCAGCGCTTCCAGCGCGGCGAGTCGGCGGTCGTTGAGGCGTTTGTTGATGACGAAGGTGTTGTTGTCGCCCCACTTTGCCCAAGGGCCGTGCGGGACTTCCTCGAAGTCCACGAACTTCCAGTCGGTGACGTCGGTGGCGTCCATGCCGAGGAAGTCGCGGACGGCGGGGGAGACGTCGAGGCCCGCGCCTTTGTTGAGATTCTTCCTGGGCCGATCTTTTCCGAAGACGTAGGAGGCGTGATCGGTGCGGAAGGGGCCGCAGTCTTCCCACTGCGCGTACGCCAAGCGGCCCTTGAAGCGGATGGCGATCCAGCGGCCTTTGCACACGGATTGATCGGGGCTGCGATACTCGTCGTCGAACCACGGGATGAGCTTTTTCGCCTCGGGCTTGTGGGCGCCTTTCTGCATGTCGTTGTACGGCAGGGCGACGTAGAAGGGGTTCTGCCGGGGGACGAATGCGGCGGGGCGGAAGTCCTTGCGATCCTTGCGGTCGGGGGAGTCGGTGCCGCCGTAATTGGCGGCCCAGGCGGTGTCCCATGAGCTGGTGCGATTGGGCACGGGGTTATTTTTCCCAGGGCGCTCGCCGATCCAGAAGGTGGTCGTGACGATGTCGCGCCGCCACGGGTAGCGGTCGCTGATGGCGAGCGGTTCGTCGGGCGCGGCTGGCGGCACTGCGGCGGCATCGGAAAAGAGAACCTGTGGGACGGGCGCGGGTTCGTCGGGCGGCGGCGGAGCCTGCTCCGGAGACGGTGGAGGCGGATCCACCGGGGGCGGTGTCGTGGCGGCACCGCTGGGCTGAGTCGAGGCGCGCTGCTTTTTATGTCGCGATGCCTCCTGCTTGCCGTGCGGGATGGAGAGGATCGACGCGACCGAGGCGGCGGCGATGACCGTGGAGCGGAGGAATTTTTTCATATGCCGGTGTTTAGGGGTTACCCGACCATCTGACTGCGCGCCGAACTTAAGCCCGGATGCAGGGCGGGCGCAGCAACTTTCTTTCAGGGAGATTTCGGATAAAAGCGGGTGCCCGCGCACATCGGACGTTCCCTCGGTCGCGCCGCTGTCCTGGTCGCTGCGGGGATCGTTGCTCGGATCGTGCCGACCCAAGGGCGCCCGTTTGAACGGCAAGCAAGAGGGTTTGAAGGAGTTCTTCGCGATTTAAAAGAAATTGGCAAAATTTTGATTGCCAACGTGGCTTGCTGAACATTAAGCAATCAATAGTTTCAGCGTGGCAGACAGGCATGTTTGAGGTGTGTGTCGCCCTCCGGCTGGATTGTCTGCGCTACAAATTTGACGACGCGGCGAGGCTAGTCCGCCGCCCTCCCTCCACCACCAGAACCCTTGTCTGAATTCACAATTTTTCGCGTCGCAGATGAGCGACAAGCGCCCGGAAATGAAGGTGCCTTTATTCCGGCGAACGCAACCAAGAGTAGAAATGCCGTAATCGCTGTCGGCGAGTCAGAACGAACCCCCAACGAAATGAAAACGAGAAATTGGATGAAGATGATGCAAGCCGCCCGATTGCTGGTGGCATCCGGAATTTTGCTGGGAGGAGACCTGAGCCACGCCGGGCCGGCGGTGCCGGTGGCGGTGCCAGCGCCGCCGATCGATGTGCCGGCGCAGGGATATGTCAAATCCGAGGGCGTTCCGGTGGGCACGGAGATCGCTCCGGTGCCAGTCGGGCAAGTCGGACCGGCGTGGGTCGTGCTGGGACCGGCATCAACAACCGGGGGGCAGGTGACGGTGCCGCCGAACAATCAAATCGCGGGAGCCATCAACTCGCTGGCCATTCACCCGACGAATCCGGACATCATCTACATCGGTGCGGTGAACGGGGGCATCTGGCGCACGGCCAATGCAACGGCCGCCAGTCCGACGTGGTTCCCGCTGACGGATAATCTGGCGTCGAAATCCATCGGCGCGCTGGAATTTGATCCGACCGACGCGACGAATCAGACGCTCGTCGCAGGCAGTGGGAGACTGAGCAGCTACGGTGCGATCGGGCAGGCGCGCATCGGTGTGCTTCGGACGACGGACGGAGGGAATACGTGGTCGGTGCTGGCCACGAGTACGTTTGTAAATGAGAACCTGATGAGCATCGCGGCGCGCGGCTCGATCATCATGGCGGCCTCGGACAGCCAGTGGGGCGGGGGAACAGGCAGCGGCGTTTTTCGCAGCACGAGCACGGGCGCGTCCTTTTCGCTGGTCTCGGGGACCGCGGGACTGGCCGCTGGCCCGGTGAGCGACATGATCGGCGATCCGGGAAATCAGAGCCGCTTTTTCGCAGCGGTGCGAACCGTGGGCATTTTCCGCAGCGACGACACGGGTGCGACGTGGACCAACGTCACCAATAACCTCACGGGCATCTCCGCGACCACGACCAAGGTCGAGATGGCCATGTTCAACAACGGCACGACCACTGCGCTGTACGTGGCCGTGCTGAATTCCACGGCGGTGCAGGGTATTTGGCGTTCGACCGATCTCGGGGCGACTTGGA
>JBDSAR010000495.1:0-10092 GCA_039922035.1 Chthoniobacteraceae bacterium | reverse complement strand
CGATCATGGCGGAGCAGATGACGCGGGTATTGCCCGTGCAGACGAGGACGGAGCCGGTGGCGTTCGGCGCGAAGCCGGGGGTGAAGGTGAGCGGGCGGAGTTGCGTGGGCGTGCGGCCATCGGTGCGTGTCATGCGCGGACGGTAGCGGGTGCGCGGAGTCAAAGTCCACCGCGGGGATTGCAGTGGAGCGCCATCCGTCCCGGTGGCCACGACGCATACGCCGAAGGCCAGATTGTTTGCCCACACGTTTGCGGGCCGAGGAATTGATGCTTCGCATTGTGCTATCGTGGCCAACGGGGCGGGTGGCGCTCCACTCGGCGGGAATGTTTCTGTTGACCGGGCGATTCGCGCCCGCTCTATTGCGCCCGTTCAGAAATCGGGCTGTGGCTCAGCTTGGTAGAGCGCCTGTCTCGGGTGCAGGAGGCCGCGGGTTCGAATCCCGCCAGCCCGACCATGAACGCGCGGTGCCGCAGGTGCGGCGGCGGTTTTGTCTTGAGGTTCCCGCTGCGCTCCGACGTTTTTCCCGCCATGCCGAAACACTGGATGGTCAAATCCGAACCCGCCTCTTACTCGTGGGAACAATTCACCAAGGAAAGCCGCGTGGCGTGGACGGGCGTGCGGAATTTTCAGGCGCGAAACAATCTGCGCGCGATGCAGGTGGGGGACCTTGTGCTTTTCTATCACTCGGTGACGGGGAAGGAAATCGTGGGCATCGCGAAGGTCGCGCGCGAGGCGTATCCCGATCCGACGGCCGATGAGCCCGGCTGGGACTGCGTGGACCTCGTGCCCGTGAAGCCATTGAAAAATCCCATGGCGCTCGAAACAATCAAGCGCACGCCCGCGCTGAAGGAAATCGCGCTGCTGAGGCAGTCGCGCCTCTCGGTGATGCCGCTCACGCCGGCGGACTACGCGGCGATCGTGAAGCTGAGCGGCTAGCGCGACATGCGGGCCGCCCTCCAAGTCTCGGCCTTTGTGCTGCTCGCCGCGCTGTGGGCGCTGCTGGAATGGGCGACTTCGGACGTGCTCACGCGGTGCCTGGTGCTGTGGCTCGTGGTCGGCGCGACGTGGCTCGGCATCGAGATCGCTGCACGCACTTCACCGCCCGACGCGGCCGCAAAGTGGATCGCACGCACGCTGCCCGAGCAGAAGCCGCGCTTTCTCGCTGCGCGCCGCGTGTTCGCCTTCGCACTCGGCGCAATTTTTCTCGTGGCATTCTGGTCGTGGGGATCGCAGGTGCGCGGGCTCGTCGGCGGGCACGGACTCATCCCCGTGAGCGAGCAGCTCGCCTCGGCGCGCGCTGCGGGGATTTCGTTCTGGCAGATGCCGTCGCTGAGCTGGCTGGCTGAGGGAGACGCGATGCTGCTCGCGCAATGCTGGCTCGGCGCGCTGCTGGCGCTCGCGATGTGCGCGGGATTTTTCCCCGGCGCGTGTGCGCTGCTGTGCTGGGCGCTCTATCTCTCGCTGATGACCGTTGGCGAGTCGTTCGCCAATTTCCAATGGGACGCGCTGCTGCTGGAGACTGCGCTGCTCGCCGCGCTGTGGCTGCCGTGGCGTGCGCGCCCCGACTGGTCGCACGAGTCGCGCGCGGAAAAAATCGGGCGCTGGCTGCTGTGGTGGCTTTTCGTGCGGATGATCCTCGAGTCCGGCATCGTGAAGCTCACGTGGGGCGACGAGACGTGGCTCGGATACTCGGCGCTGGACTATCATTTCGAGACGCAGCCGCTCCCGTTGTGGACTTCGTGGTACGCGCATCAGTTTCCACGCTGGCTGCTGCGCGCGGCGTGCTGGTTCACGTACTTTGTCGAGATCGCCACGCCCCTGCTGCTCCTTGCGCCAGCGCGCTGGCGCTTCCTCCGGCACGGCGCGGTGCTGCTGCAAGTGCTGCTGCAAATCGGCATTCTCAAGACGGGCAACTATACGTTTTTTAACTGGCTCACGATCGCACTCTGCGTGCCGTTTCTCGACGATGCATTCCGTGGATTCCGCAGACTGCGGCTTCCCGCGGTGGAGAAAAAGCCGCGCCATTGGTGGCCGCTCATCCCAGCCGGTGCGCTCGCGCTCGCGTCCTTGTGCTTCACGTTCGACGGCTTCAGCGGCGCATTCGCGGGCATCGCCGGGCAGGAGGCGGAGATGCGGCGGATGCGTGAGGAATTTGAACGCACCAAAAAATACCCGAGGGCTCCGTGGCACGCTGCGCTGCGCTCTTTCAACGGCTACGGACTCTTCCGCACGATGACGCTCACCCGTCCCGAAATCATTCTCGAAGGCAGCGGCGACGGGGTGAACTGGCACGAATACGAATTCCCGGACAAGGCCGGAGACATCTACCGCCGCCCGTCGCTCGTCGCGCCATTCCAGCCGCGGCTTGACTGGCAGATGTGGTTCGCCGCACTCGCGCCGCAGCGCTACGGCTACCTCCTCGAAAGGCTCATGCACCGAGTGCTCGAAGGCGAACCCACGGTGCTCGCGCTGCTGGACAAGAATCCGTTCGCCTCGCCTGCGCCGCGCTTCGTGCGGCTGAGTTTTTACGACTACCGTTTCACGCGTTCCGAGGATCACACCGCAGCGTGGTGGAAGCGCGATCGCAAGGGTTTCACCCAGCCGCTGTCGCTGGAAAGTTTCCGCCGCTGATGTCACGAATGGCAGCCTTTTGAGCACCGCGCCGCGCTTGAATTCCGAATAATTGGCGGCAACTTTACGTCAACAACCCACACGCCCATGAAAACCCTGTTGCTTCTCGCCGCCGTCGCGCTTGCCTCGCCCACCGCGTCCTTCGCAGACCACTATCGTTCCAACTCCTGCGGCAACTCGTATGGAGGATACCATCACTACTCGCACGGCTATGCCCCCTCGTACCGGCCCTACGGCTACTCTCCGTACGGGTATTACGCTCCGGGACCGGTCGTGAGTTTTAATTTTGGAAGCAGGCCGTCCGTCTATTCGGCCACACGGTACTATGTGCCGGGCGAGTCCTCGCTCGAGTCCAGTGTGCAGCGTGCGCTGCGGCGGGAGGGCTACTATTCCGGGCCGGTGGACGGCGACATCGGACCGCGCAGCCGCTCGGCGATTCGTGACTATCAGGCCGATCACGGGCTCTCAGCCACCGGCCGGATTGACTCGCGGCTGCTGCGTTCGCTCGGCATCTGAGCGAAAGGCCGCGTCCCGTTCGTTCCCGGCATCCATTTGACACCCCGCTGCACCGGCAGTATCCGCAGCGCGTGCTTCGATACCTGACTGCTGTTCTCGCAGCCCTGAGCAGCGGAATGCTGCTCGGCGAACCCGCGCAGGTGAATCCTCCCAATGCCGAGCCGCCTCCGCCGCCGGCGGCGCAGCCCACGGGCCGTTCGCTCGTGGCCATCGCGCAGGATCCGCGTGCGATGGAGGGCTTCGATGAAAATCCCGCCGTCACGCGGCGGATGGTGGACGCACTCGTGCGCACCGCCACCGGCTGCTCCGAGACGCACGCCGCTTGGCGCGAACTTGCCGGCACGGACACGCGCGTGGGCATCAAGGTCACCGCGGCGGGCGGCCCCTACTTTTCCACGCGGCGCGGAGTCGTGGCCGCGGTGGTCGCGGGCTTGCGCGAGGCGGGTGTGCGCGAAGTGATCGTGTGGGACAAAAGTTCCGCCGCGTTGCGCGAGAGCGGCCTTACGTCTCAGCGACTCGGCTGCGAAGTGCGCGGGATCGATCCGCCGCACGGGTGGGATCGCGAGGCAGGTTTTCAGGCGCCCGTGCTCGGGAAACTGATCTGGGGCGATCTGCTTTTTGCCGACAAAATCCGGTTTCACGGCATCGGCCAGGCTGAGGAAAGCCTGCTCAGCTCGAAGAGCCACCTCGCCACGATCCTCAGCCGCGACGTGCCGCGCTTCATCAATGTCGCCGCGCTCAGCGACGAGCCCGGCTGCGGTGTCGCGGGCGCGCTGCACAGCGCCGTCGTCGGCAATCTCGACAACTGGCGGCGATTCACGATCTTCGGCGAAGGCGGCGCATCCGCCATCGCGGACTGCTACGCGGACCCGCGGCTCGGCGGGAAATGCGTGATGCACATCCTCGACGCGCTCGCATTCACCTACGCAGGCGGCCCCGGACCGAACCCGCAGAATTCCGCCATCCACAACACACTTTACGCCAGCCGCGATCCTGTCGCGCTCGACTCGCTCGGCCTGCAGCTCCTCGAAAAATGGCGTGCCCGCGCAGGATTTGGGCAAATCGGCACCAAAGCTGCGTGGCTTCGCGGGACTAACATTGGCAACTCCGACCAGCAAATGATGATTTTCTCCACCGCCCGATGAATCAGGACGACGTCACAGCAGGACTGCTGCGCTCCGTTTCGCGCACATTTTACCTCAGCATCCGCATCCTCCCCGCGGCGCTGCGCGAAGCGATGGGCGTGGCCTACCTGCTCGCGCGCACGAGCGACACGATCGCGGATTCGGACGGCGCGGCGGTCTCCGTGAGGCTGCGGCGGCTCGAGGAATTCGGGAAGATGGTGCATTCCGGCGCGACGACGCAAGGCGTCGGCAACATCCAGCGCGACATCCAGCCGACGCACGCGGGCGAACGCGAACTCATCGCCGCACTGCCGCGCGTGCTGGAGCGCTTCGGGAAATTCAAGCCGTGGGACTGGAAGGAAACCGTCGAGCTGCTCACGAACATCATCAACGGACAGTCGGGCGACCTGCGCACATTTTCCGATCCCGCCAAAATCACCGCGCTCGCGGATGCGTACAGCCTCGAGGACTACACGTATCTCGTCGCCGGCTGCGTCGGCGATTGGTGGACGCGCATGTGCTTTCATCATTTTCCGCGGTATTCCGATCGCACCGAGCAGGACATCATGCCGCTCGCCGCCGCATTTGGAAAAGGGCTGCAGGTCGTGAACATCCTCCGCGACATGCCCGCCGATCTCCGCGCGGGACGCTGCTACCTGCCCATGGACGAACTGCGCAGCGCCGGCGCCGATCCCGCCACCCTGCTCGACAATCCCGCCGCCGCGCAGCCTGTCTTCGAGGAATGGATGGCGAAGGCGCGCACCTTTCTCAATGATGGCCGCGACTACATCCGCGCCATCCGGCCGTGGCGCGTCCGCTTCGCGTGCTACCTGCCGTGGCAGCTCGCGGTGAAGACGCTCGACCTCATGGCCGCCACGCCGCCACTCGCGAGCGCGGAGAAAGTGAAGGTCTCGCGCTCGATGGTGTATGGCACGATGTTCCGCGGCCTCACCGCTGCGTTCAGCAACGGCCCGTTGCGCTGAGCGGCGCAGGCAAATCGAGTCGCGGATGAAAACTCTTTGACGCCCGGATTCTCCGCCGCTTTACTCGGCGGACCACTGCAACTGGAGAGATGGCTGAGTGGTCGAAAGCAACGCTTTGCTAAAGCGTCATACGGGTTAAACCGTATCGAGGGTTCGAATCCCTCTCTCTCCGCTCCTCTCGAAAAAAGAGGGGAGCCAAGGCCGGGGGCCGGATCGCCCCATTGCCGTTCCGTGTGACAGCCCTCAGTTGCGGGCCAGCCGACGGCGGCTGCGGATGCCGAAGAGCGCGCAGAGGGCGACGGAGCCGAGCAGCGCCGCAGTCGTGGGCTCCGGCACCGGCACGATTTCAAACTGCGTGCCGAACTGCACCTGCCCGGCGGCGTTGCCAAGCTGGTTGAGGCCGTTGTCGGAATAGAACAGGACGTTGGCGATGGTGCTGCCGTTGCCGTAGCCGTCCGTGTTGAACAGCAGGCGGTCCTGCGTGGCGTCGCCGGAGTCGGCGATGGCACCGGTGGCGTACACGGTTCCCGTCCAGTTCCAGATCGAGAGTGTGCCGCCGAAGGTGTTCAGATTCGTGACCAGTTGCTGGAAGGTGAGCTTGTTGGTCGAGCCCTGGCCGAAGTCCACGGTGGAGGTGCCGCTCAGCGTCAGGTTGCAATATGTCTGGGTCGTGCCCGTCTTCGAGTTGTCAATCCGCATCGTGCCACTCGTGATGACCACATCCGCGGAGGGGTTCACGATATTGTCGGCGTTCGTGCTGCTGTTCAGCAGGAAGGTCGCGCCGGCATTGATGCTGACGCCCGACGTGCCGCTGAGCCGGCCCTGCACTTCGAGCGTGCCGCCATTCACCGTCGTGGTGCCGACGTAGGTGTTGTCCTTCGTCACCGTCATTTTCGCGCCGCCCTGCTTCGCAAGGGACACGTTGTTCTGGATGACGCCCGAGTAGGTGAAGTCGTTGCCTGCGGCGACGCTGTTGCCCGTGCTCAGCGTGTTGAGCGTCGTCGCGGTGTTCGTCACGTAGCCGGCGACGGCAGTGCCGGTCGCAGCGGGTGAAGTGAGCTTGCCGATGGACTGGTTGAAGCCGTTCACATCGAAGGCCGCTGCGCCGCTGGTGGACAGATTGCCGGTGCCGGCGGTGGTGCCGTCGCTCGTGCCGAGCACGTTCGCGGCTCCCGCGCGCAGGAGGCCCTGCGTCACGTTCGTTCCGCCCGAGTAGGTGCTGGTGGCGGAGGAAAGTGTCACCGTGTCGTAGCCCTGCTTGGTCAGGCTGCCAGTGCCGAAAATGCCACCCTTGATTTCCAGCAGCACGCCGTTGGCGGCATTCACGAGCGGGTTGAAGACATCGGGCTGCACGCCGTTGTCGAGGCCGTTGATGCCCTGGTTGATATTTTGACCGAGGAAGGAGTTGCCGTTGAGGTTAAACGACACCCCGACACCCAGCGTGCGATACACGGCGCGGGTGCCGTTGGTGATGCCATTTTGCAGCAGGTCATCCGTGCGGAGGTAGCCCTCGATCGAGCCGCCGCCGGTCATGTTGAATTGTGTGGTGGTCGTCGTCTGGTCGTTCGCCACCTGCAGGGTGCCGCCGCCGAGGTTGAAGGTCCCATTTCCAGCGATCGCCTGATCCGTCGTGAGACGCAGCAGCGAGCCAGCTTGGAAGATCACATCCGTGCGGGCGAAATTCGCCGTGTTGATGTCGAGTGTGCCGAAGCGCCTCACGGTGACGACATTTGAGCCCACTCCCAAGCCCAGCGAGAGCGGGTTGTTGATCTGAACTGCGCCCTGCTCAATGTTCACCGCGCCGGCAAAGGTGCTGGCACCGCGGACGTAGAGGACGCCGTTGCCCCACTTGTCCACGCGCTGGTCGGAACTGCCGTTGAGGCTCGCCACCGAGATGCCGGAACTGGTGCCGGTGGTCACATTGCTGGTCTGGTTGCTGGTGATGACATTGACTTGCAGACCGGCATTGGCACCCACGAGCGACAGGTCGCCCACGAGGAGGACGGTGCGGTTGCGGTTGGTGTTGAGCGAGAACTGCGCATCGAGCAGCAAGCCACCGGTGGAGTTGACGGTCACATTCGAGAGCGCCGCCGCGGAGCCGAGGGCCTGCGTGCGGTCGTCGGCCTGCGGGTCATAGCTGATGCCGCCGTTGTCGAGCACGTTCAGGTTGCCCATCGAATAGTAGCCGATGCCCGTGTTGGCCTGGTTGAGCTGGAGGCGCAACGTGGAGGCGTTCGTGATCGGGCTGTTGGCACCGGTCACTGTCGCGCCGTTGAGCGTCACGGTGTTCGTCGCCACGGCGTTGCCGAGCGACCCGAATGTGAGCGGGGTCAACTGGCCTTCGTTGACCGTCCAGCCGTTGCCGTAGCCGTTGCCGGTGCCGCGGGCGAGGTCGCTCTGATCCTTGCCGATGGCGAGCAGACCGAGGCCGAACTTGGTGATGCCCGTCGCGGAAATGTCACCGTTGAGCGTCGTGGTGTTGCCGTTCACAAAGATCGGCAGTTCGAATTGGCCGGAGGACCCTGCCTTAATGTTCGGGTTGATGACAATGGCTGCATTCGCCGCGATGATGCCGCCGAAGGTCTTGGCCGTCGCACCGCTCCCGTCGAGGGTGATGGTGTTGATCTGGCCCGGCATGTTCAGAATCGTCGCGGCTGCCGTCACGCCGAGGGCGTAAATGTTCGGGTTGTCTGCGAGCGTGACGTTGCCGGTGACCTGGGCGATGTCCGTGCCCGCGATCCGGCCCGCCGGGAGGTTCAGCGCTGCGGCCGTGTAGGCTGCACGCGTGAAGCCATTCGTCGGGTCGTAGGTCACAAACGTATTGTCGGCGCCCGCGACGTAGTAGGCCGGCAGAATGCCGTTGGAAATCACGACCGGTGCTCCTGCATCGTCGAGAATATTTGTGACACCGCCGGCGACGAGCACGCGCTCACTGGTGGAGGCTGCCGCGAGGCCGAGACGGCCTGCGGCGCCGTTGTTGAAGACCATCGTTCCGGTGCCGACTCGGGCAAAGGTGTTCGCACCTCCGATGGTCAGCACGGCCTGGCCGTTCGTCCCGTTTGCGAGGAGGCGGATGTTGGAGCCGCTGGCAAAGCTCAGGCTTCCGACGGTCTCGTTGCTGATGCCGGTATTGATTCCGTTCACGAAGAACTGCGCACCATTCAGCGGCACCGGTGCGGTGTCGCTCCAGCGGTCGTTTGAGGCAAACTGCAAGCCTGCCAGCGCCCCTGCGGGCGGCGCAGCGCTGAGCGTCACGTCCGTCGCGCTGTCAATGGAGACGATGGTCGCGCCGCCTGCCGGGAATCCGACCGTCGTTGAGATGACCGTCATCCCGACCGAGAGGCCCGCGGTGCTGGCGAGGCCGGTGATTTGCGAGGCCGCGCCGGTGCCGGCGACCGCCACCGTGAGATTGGTGTTGTTGTCGAGGCGGATGATCGCGCCGGGGTGAATGTTCACCGGGTTTGTCACCGCCAGCGTGTTCGGGTTCACGAAGCTGCCCGCGGTGCCTTCCGCCGTCAGAGTGCTGAATGCATCCACCGCACCCGTGCCGAGCGGGGCGTTCGTCAGGCCGGAACCGCCGAAGCCTTGCGTCACACCGGTGCTGAAACGGAGATTGCTCAGCCGCGCCACCGTGGAGCCGCCGGAGAACGTGTTGTTCGCATTCAGGAACACCGTGCCGGTGCCGTTGTTGAACCCCGCGGCAAGCGATCCGACGATCAGGCTGTTCGCACCGCTGAGCACGGGGCTGCTGGCCGTCGTCGGCGCAAGAGTCAGGACCGAGGCCGCAGCATTGCTCTGGCCGAGGCGATACACGCTGCCGGAACCGGCGTTCAGCGTATTGGCCGTGTAGCTGATGTTGCCTTGCGTGCCGAGGTAGAAGCTGCCGTCGCCAATCAGGCTCAGATCGAGCGCATTGGCATACGTGGCTTCCAGCAGCAGTGCGCCTCTTGATGAGGTCGGGGTGATGGTGCTCTGGACTTGGGCCGCGGAGATGGTCGCCGTTCCGAGGATGCGGACGACGGCTGGCGAATTGGCAAACCCATTCACCTGCAACTGTTGGCCCGCGTTAAAATTCGTCGCATTCGCAATGCGGACCGCACCCTGCGCGTTGATGGTGATCAGCCCGGTGCCCGCCTTCGCGGTCGCATTCTCAGCGAGCTGGGTGCCGAAGCGCAGGAGGCCCTGGTTGATGACCGTGCCGCCGCTGTAATTGTTCGCCACCGCGCTGCTGATCCAGAGCTGGGCGGTGCCGTTCTTGACGACGAACTGACCACCACCGTTGTCGGTGATGCCGGTCAGATTGAGGTCGTTGTTCGTCTGGAATGTCGGCGTGTTCGAGAGGTTCACCGCATTGAAGCCGACGCCGTAGGTATTGCCCGAACTGGTGATCAGCGTCTGCCCGCCGATGTTCAGCGTCGGGAAGGTGACGATGTTGTTCGTGTAGGCAGACTGAGCCGTCACCGTGGCCGAGCCGGTGGCCGTGGAATTTACCGAGACGGTGAAAGTCGTCGCGCCGGTGATGGCGGTCACGACCGCCGCTGCGCCGACGCCAGTGCCGCTGACCGCCTGGCCGATCTTCAAGCCGGCGGTCGTCCCCTGCGTGAGCGTGATAACCGTGGGCGTGACGATGCTGGTGGATGCCGCCGGGAAAATCTGCACTTCACCGATGCGATCCGCGTTGATCGTCGTGTTGCCGATCACCGTGACGGCGTTGGGCAGCGCGTAGGTCTTCGTCGCCAGATCCGCCGCGACGATCGCGGTGGTCGCGGTGCCGGTGTCGCTGTCCACGCGGACATTGAGCTGCCCGCCCGCGAGCGTCACTGCGCCGGTGCCGAGC
>JBDSAR010000494.1:0-22237 GCA_039922035.1 Chthoniobacteraceae bacterium | reverse complement strand
GCGCTCACGTTCGTCGCTCCGGAAAAACTGTGCACCTGCGCGCCACCGAGCGTGACGGTTCCGCCGGTCGTCTTGTTCAGGCCGGAAGTGCCCGAGAGCTTCGCCGAGACGGTGCCGGACTGAAGATCAAACGCACTGTTGCTGCTCAGCGCGCCGCCGCCCGCTCCGTCGAGGATCGAGCCGCCCGTGAGCGACACGCCGACGGTCTCGTTTTTGCCGTTCAGATCGAAAGTGCCGCCGGAGGTCGTCACGGTGTTCGCGTCGGCGACCTGATTGCTGGCGAGCAGTTTCACGGTGCCGCCGGGGTTGATGGTGACGTTCGTCGAGAGCGCGTTGCCCGTCGCGTTGTTTAGATCGATGCGGCCGCTGTCCACGGTCACAGTGCCCGTGTTCGTGTTGGTCCCGGTGAGCGTGAGCGCGCCCGCGCCCACTTTGTCCACCGCGACAAAACCGAAGCGCCCCACCGGCGCGACACCCGGCTGGATGACGTATCCGTCCTGGAAAATGCCATCGAACTGCGTCGTCTGATCGTTCAGTCCGACGATGAGTGTGTTGGTCTGGTTCGCCACGACGGAGGGCAGCGGGGTGCTGGTCACGATGCTGCCCGCGGAGCCGGTGAGGCCGTTGATGGTCTGGTTGAAGCCGCCCATGTCCAGCGTCCCGGGGACCGTGAGGCCGAAGATGACGGTGGTCCCCGTGAGGATGACGTTGCCCTTGCCCGCGCCGGAGGGCAGCACATTCGCCGCGGCGAAACGGATCGATCCGGAAATGATCGTCGTATCGCCGGAGTACGTGTTGCCGCTGCCCGAGAAAAACTGCGTGCCGGGGCCGGCCTTGGTGAGGGCGAGTTTGTTGCTGCCGTTGTCGGTGAGGTTGCCGCTGAAAAAATTCAGCCCCGTGCCCGCCACCCCGGCGGCGGCGGCATTCGGCGTGTTGGGACCATTCATCGTCTGCGCTCCCGCGACCGTCGCATCGCCGAGCGTGAGCGTGATGGGCACGCCGTTCGCACCCGTGTTCGTCACGGTGCCGGTGCCGGCGAGCGCGTCGAATGTTTCGCCCTGGCCGTTGAAATCGAATGTGCCGCCGCCATTCACCACGACGCTGCTCGCGTTAAAAATCTGGTCGCCGCCGCTGCCGGTGATTTTCGCGGTGCCGCCATTCACGATCAGCGCCGCTGCGCCCGCGCCCGCGGAGACGGCATGGATTGCCGCGGTCGAGGCTTTGTCGAGATTCAGCGTGCCCGCGGTCACCATTGCGCTGAGGGTGTTGTTGTCCGTGCTCCCGCTCAGGGAGAGCGCGCCGGGGCCGGTCTTGTTCAGAAGACCCACGACGCTCATGGCGGTGCTCCCGGCGAAGCCAACCAGGGGACCAGTCGCCACGAGCGTCCCGGTCGGATTGCTGACCTCGATTTTGCTGTAAGAATTGAACGTCGCACCACGGTCGGTCGTGGCGCTAACGGCACCCGTGTAGCGGAGGGTGCCGCCGTTCATGATGAGGTTCGTCGCGCCCGAGACCATCTGGCCGAGAGGATTCGCCGCCGCGGCGGTCCCGGCGGTGGCCACGCTCAGGACGCCGCCATTGAGGAAGATGGAACTGGTGAATGCGTTGTTGCCGCCGAGCACCACGGTGCCGGGGCCGGATTTCGTCAGGGCCGTGGCGCTGGCATTGTCAATGATCGGCGCGCTGATGGTGAGCACCGCGGTGTCCGCGGCAGCGGCATTGATGAGCACGAGATCCTTGCCCGTGATGCCGAGGAGCGCACCTGCACCGCTCGCGCTGATCGTCTGGCTGAGCGCCAGGGCCCCCGTGCCCACGAGGATGCCCCCGGTGACGAGATTGCTGGCGTTCAAATCCACGGTCTCCGCGGCCCCGGCGTTGAAGCGCAGGCTGGTGACGGTCGTCGCGCCCGCAAGCGTGGTGGTCGGGACCGCGATGTCCATGTCCGCATTGCCGGAAAGAGCGGTCGCCGTGCTCAGCGTGTAAGCGCCCGCACCGGCGCTTCCGAGCGGGACGATTTGGTTGGCCGCATTGCGCGCCGCCCAGTCCGTGCCGTTGATGGTGGCAAAGGCGTTTCCACTCGCGCCCCCGTCCAGCACGATCGCCCCGGCGATGGAGGCCCCGGTATTTGGCGCAATGGTCCCGGTGAGCGTGATGGTCGTGGTCCCGCTCGCACTGATGGCCAGTGTGCCCCCGGCACCGGTGCGGTTAACGGTCGCGCCGTTGAAGGTCAGTGCGGCGGAACCGGCACCTGTCGCGCTCAAACTGAGGGCATTGTCCTTCGCGGCCGACTGGAGAATTGTGAAGATCTGCGCGCCTGCATTCGTTCCCGCGCTGAGGGCAAACGTGCCGCCGCCGCCGAACGTGGCCGCGGTCGCGGCGGTGCTGGTGCCCAGGGTCAGGGCCATCGTCGTGGCATTGGTCACGCGTGCGGTGGCGGAGGTGGCGACGTCCATCACCACGGTGCCGCCGTAAATCTGCAGGCCGTTCGCAGCGGTGCTGGTCCAGGTGTTCGCCCCGCGCAGCGTGAGCGTGCCGAGGCCGATCTTCACGATTTGCGTGGTGCCGGCACCGCTGGCCACGCCGGGGATCACCAGATTGGAAGTCACATTCGTCACCGGGCTGCCGGGGACATCGAAAACCGGCTGGAAATTCGCGCCGACGGTCACCGCGCGGCCCGTGAGGACGACGTCGCTGACCGTTCCGGGCTGGATCCTCAGGAAGGTATTCGTGGCCGCGGCGGTGCCCGTGCCGATGGTCAGTGTGTTCGTGCCGGCACCCAGCGAGGCATTCGAGTCAATGGTCAGGCTTTGACCAATGGGAATGGTGGTGGTCTGCACGTACGATTTGCCCACCGCTCCGGCCGGCGTGGTGAGGAAGCTGATGGCCCCGCCGCTGATCGAGATGGACCCGGTGGCTGCGATGTCCCCGGTAAAAATAGCCGTCCTGGATCTGGAAAAAATGAGGACTGCGCCCGTGAGCGTCGTCTTTCCCGCGTAGGTCATCGCACCGGCATTCGCGAGACCATCGCTGGCCAGGTCCGCGGACGCGACCCAGTTTCCCGCCGCGCCGACGGTGACGTTGTTCGTGAGGAAGTGATCGCCATTGATGCCGCCGATAAAACCCGTGCCGACGGTCGTCCCCGTCGGGCTGAACTGAACGAGTCCTGCGCCGAGCGCGGCATCATTGCCGATGCCGATATTCGCGTTGCCGGTCTGCCCGGTGAGCTGCCCGACCCTGGTGCCTCCGGTGAACGTATTGTAAGAGGTCAGGTAAGTGGCCCCGGAACTCACCACGAGCGACCGGGGGGAGCCGGCGTCGCGGAGTTGGTTGGCGACCGGCAGGACGAGGACATTGTTGCCTTGGTTCGCCGCAAAATTGATGAGACCGTTTCCGGTGATTGCCGCCGTGTTGGTGGCGCTGCGGCCCGTGCCGAGGCGATAGACATTGTCGGTGAAAGGAGTGATCGATCCGGTGAAGATCACGGCCTGGCCCATCGTGGGATTATAGGCGCCGAGCGACAGGGCGCTGAAGGCGGAGAAATCAATGCTGGCGCTGCTGTTCACATCGAGGGCAATCGCGCCGCCGGACGTCGGCGCAATGCGCGCGCCGATGCTTGGGAGAGGATTGGTCGAGCCTGTGAGCACGACCGAACCGCCGGGATTGATCGTGACGGTGGCACCCGTGGTGCCGGGGATTGCGTTCGTGTTGGCAAAAATGAGGGCACCGCCGCCATTGGCCAGCGTGACCGCCACATTGGTGCTGCTCGTATTGTCCGCCGTCAGCGTGAGGACTCCGGTGCCCGTCTTGTTCAGCACGCTGCCGGCCGCGCCGGAGATCAGGCCGCTGAGGATGGCCTCGCCCTGGCTGCCATTGTCCGCCACATCCACGCTGCGCGCTGCGCCGGCGAGATCGATCGGATTTTTAAACTCCACGGTGCCGGAGCCGTAGTTGCTGTTCGCGGCATTTTGCGCGAACTGCAAACTGGATCCGCTCGGGACAAAGCTGCCGCTATTCCACGTCACGGTCGCCGGGGTGGCGAGGCCGCCGAGGTTCACGACAAAGTTCGCGACATTCGAGGAACTGAAGCCGCCATTTCCCGTCCATTGCACCTGGCCGGGGAGTGTTCCGAGATCCCGCGTGAACGACGAGCCGAACGTGGCATTGAACTCGAGGATGGCTCGGTTGGTCGTCGGCCCGTTGAAAGTCAGGTTGGAATCAATCGAGAGGGCGTTGGCCGCATTCAGCCGCAGCACGCCGCGGTTGATCGTGGTGTTGCCGGTGTTGGTGCTGTTCGCGCCGGAGAGTTGGAGGAGGCCCGTGTCGCTGCTGGCGTTGACCACGATGCTGGTGGGGCCACCGGATTCGCCGATGGCGGCGGACAGCGTGGCGAACCGCCCTGCATTATTGTTGTTAAAGGTGAGCGTGCGGGAACCACTGCCGAGGAAGGCGATGGCCGTCGCGCTGGACCAGCCGCCGTTCCCCGCGCCGCCGGTGTAGTTCAGCGTCCCGCCGCTGAGCCCGAGGGTGAGTGGCTGGGTGACCGTGAAGGTATTGGATTCCTGAAGGGCACCGCCGTTGAGGGTGATGCCGGTGCTGGCACCGAGGCGGTTCGCAGCATCAATGATCAGGATGCCGCCGTTGATCGTGGTGGTTCCGACATAGTTGTTCGCCTGAGCGGCAGTGGCATTGTTCAGAGACAACGTGCCGCCGCCGGATTTCGTCAGCCCGCTCGTGATCGCACCCGCGGGCCCGCCGACAGCGGCGCTGATCGTCAGCGTCGCCCCGGTGTTCGTGTAGATGAGCAGTTCGTTTCCGCCGCCCGCGGTGAGGAAGCCCAGCGTGGTGGATGGTGTGGCGGTGATGCTCCCGGTGACGGTCGCGAGGATGCCGCCCGCCCCGCCCGCTGCGCCGCCGGATACCGTGAGGTTCGCCGAGGTGGCCAGTGCGATCGCGCCCGCACCGCTGATGCGCAGGGCATTGACGGTTTCGCTCGCGGTTAAAGTGATCGCCGTGGCCGTGGTCTGGCTGTAATTCGTCGTCGCGACCGAGCCGCTCACCGGCAGCGCCGCTGCATCACCGGCATAGCTGGCGATATTCCCCGCGGTGACCGTGGCCCAGGCCGTTCCGCCGACCACCGCCCATCCGCCGAGGATGCCGGAGGTGTTGTTGGCGGAAGTCGTCGCATAGCTGCCGGTGGTGGGCAGCACAAAATTAACCGTCCCTTTGTTGGTCGTGCCATCGCGGCTGATGAGGCCGAGGCTGGCACCGAGAGTCGCGGCGGCATTCTGCGTCGCCGTGAGAGTCGAGCCGCCTTCCAAGAGGGCGGTGCTGGCAAAGTTTTGGGAATCGGTCGAGCCGGAGAAGCCCACCAAAGTCAGTGTGCCGCCGCGGAAAGTGAGCGGCGAGGTGCCCGCATTTACTCCACTGGCCGGGGCGGTCACCGTGGAGAAATCAATCGCCAGATTCCCGGCACCTGCCGTCGTCGTGCCGGTGAAAGTATTCCCTGTCAATCCGCCCTGAAGCGTGAGCGTGCCGAGGCCGACCTTGGTAAAATTCGCCGTGGTGGCATTGCCGAATGCGCTCGCGAATGTGACGGTGCCGGCAGCGTTCACGACATCCACCGTGAGCGTGCCGCCGGAGGTGAGCGTGAGCGTGGAACTCACGTCCGCGCCCGCACCGATCTGAGGATAGATGAGCGAGCCGCTCGTGGCGCCAATGGTGATGGCGCCCGCGGCCGGTCCGCTCAGCGCGCCGCCATTGATCGTGACCCCGCCCGCACCGACCGTCCCTGCGCCGACGAGCACGAGCGTACCGCCGGTGATGTTCGTGCTGCCGTACACATTTGGCTGCATGAAAATCACGATGCCCGGGCCGCTCTTGGTGACTGGATTCGCGCCACCGGCGATGGACTTCGCGATCGTCATCACCGCAAGGGCCTGTGCGTCGAAGCTACCGCCGAGCGCGCCGATCGTGATGCCGCGGTTGGCGTCATCTATGGTGAAAAGTGAACTGCCAACGGCGCCGATGCCGCCGCCATTCAGTGTGAGCTGATCCGCCGTCGCCACTCCGGGGTTCGCGCCGAGGCCTGTTTCCGCATTGATGGCGATGAGGCCGCCGGTGACGACCACCTTGCCGGTGAACGTATTCACACCAGTGAGAGTCTGCGTCGTTGCGGTCGTCTTGGTGATGTTCGTCGTGCCGGAAAGGCTGCCTGAGTACGTGCCACCGGCGGAATTCGTGCCGCCGATCGTGAGGGCCGTCAGCGGGACGTCCGCGCTGTCGCTGAGCGCCATGGCCTGCGTGCCATTCAGGCCACCGATGCTGAAGCTGCCGATGCCCGCACCGAAAACCAAACCCGTGGTCGCGGTGTTCGCCACGGTGCTGATGGTCACGACGCTATTCTGCACGGCAAGCGCATTGCCAATGATCAGCGCGCCGCCATTGACCGTCGTGGCCCCGGTGTAAGTGTTCGCACCCGAGAGCGTCCATGTGCCGGTGCCGGCCTTGGTGAGCGCGGTGTTAAACGCATTGGCGGTGTTGTCGCCGATGATGCCGGAGATCTCACCCGTGCCGGCGTTCGAGCCCTGCAAGCTCAGCACTTTGGCACCCGCGCCCGGCGTGGCGAAGTTCGTGGTGAACTTCAGCAGGCCCGATGTGGCGGACTGGTCGATGAAGCCGCCCGTCGTGGTTCCGACGAGGCTGATGATGCGGTCGGAGGTTTCGCCGGCGCCCGTGTATTTGAGAATGGCATTGGCCCCGTTGAGCTGAATCGCGGTGGCTGCCCCGAGCGGTGCCGCCACGCCTTGGTTCGCAATCCTGACGACTTGGACCGTCTGTCCCGTAATGACGAAATTCGTGAAAGTATTGTCGGCATTGAGGATGGTGGTGCCGAACCCGGCATTGAACGCCTCGTAAGTATTCGAGCCGGATGCGCCGTTGGCGATGACGGCGTTGATGGTCAGGATCTTTCCAGCCGCCGCGCCGAAATCCAGGCCGTTGCTGGAGCTGGTCTGGCTGTTCAAAAGAATGCGACCGCCGCCGGTTGCGTTGATCGTGCCGCTGTTCGTCGCGGCGATGGCGGCGGCGGCGACGTTGCTAATCCCCACGTCGGCCAATAGGTCAATGATGCCGCCATCCGTTCCGTTCAACTGCAAAGTGGTGACCACGTTCGCCCCATTGTTCAGGCTCAGCGTGCTGGCAGACGCCTGACGGATGATGCCGGCGCTGATGAGATTGTTCAGCGTGACGTTGTCGCTGTGATTGAAGGCGATCGTGCCGCCGGTGCCGGCGATGAATCCGGTGCCCAGCGATCCGGTGATCCCGCCATTGCCCACCTGCAGGATGCCGCCGCTCACTGTCGTGGTGCCGCCATAAGTATTATTACCCGTCAGGATCCAGGTTCCCGCTGCGCTCTTGGTGAGATAAGTGGGTCCGCCATTGTCGCCGAGCACCGAGACGAGTGTATTGGTCCCGGTATTAGTTCCAGTAAGTGTCAGCGTGCGGGAGCCGGACTGGCCGTTGAGTCCGATGGCGCCGGTTCCGGTGAAACTAATGGCATTGGCCGCTGCGGCGTTATTGTTCAGCAAAGTCGCGCCGCCGAGCCCGACGCTGAAGAGGCGATCCGTGCCCGTTGGCGCATTGGCGGAGAGTTGCAGCGTGCCGCCATTGATGACTAAGTCGGCCGCGGAACCGGCCGCGGAGCCTTTGCCGAGGACGCCCGCGGTGTTGATGTTGCCGAGCGGTCCGTTGATTTGAATGATGCCATTGGTGATGCTGGTAACTCCCGAGTAAGTATTGGTGCCCGCCAGCGAGAGTGTGCCTGCAACCAGGCCGGTCAGGTTCAGCGAGACCACGCCGAGGCCGTTGTCGGCGATGACGGAATTGAGAGCCACCGTGTTGGCTGACGCGGTGTT
Organism: Chthoniobacteraceae bacterium; assembly: GCA_039922035.1. Lineage (GTDB taxonomy): Bacteria > Verrucomicrobiota > Verrucomicrobiia > Chthoniobacterales > Chthoniobacteraceae > SXWH01. Next base: position 14,324 of record JBDSAR010000494.1, on the reverse strand, counting down.
GACGATGATTTCGCCATTCGTGTTGTCCGCGCCGCCTGCGGTGAGCGTGCCGCTGTTGGCCGCGATGCCGATGGTCACGGTGCCGGTGGCGACGGCGGTCGGCGAGCTAATGATGCCACCCTGGCTGCCCAGCCGGAGGATGCCCGCGGAAGTGTCCACGAGCACCGCCGCTGCGGTGTTTTGGAAAAGGGTGTTCGCGTCCGTGGTGCCGGCACCGATGGTGGCATTGCCCGCGCCGGAGACGGTCTGGATGCGGACGTTATTAGCCGCGCCATTTGGAATGACGCTGCCGTTCGTATTGATGTTTGTATAAGCTCCGAAGGCGGCGACGTTGTTGCTGCCATCCTTCGCCGCGAGGTTCGCTCCGCCCGCCACGGTGGCGAAGCCGCCGAAGATGCCGTTGATCAGCGGAGTCGTGGCGATGTTGATATTTGCTCCGCCGCCGAGGACGCCGGTGGTGGCCTTGAAGTCCACCGAGCCGCCGCCCGTCGGACGGGTGAGGGTGCCGAGGGTGAGGGTCGTGCTGGAGCCGAGATTGTTGTCATCCAGAATGCCCGCGCCACCCGCTAGGGTAAGGCCATTGAGCGTCATGGATTTCGTGGCGGCTGCGAGGCCCTTGTATTGGAAGGTGCCGGTGCCTGAGAAGACGAGGCCCGAGGCGCTGTTGATGGGTGCCGCATTAGTCACCGAATCCGCGATGAGCGTGCCTGCATTTACGATGGTGCTGCCCGTGTAGGTGTTCAGCCCGCTGAGGGTGACCGCACCCGCACCCGTGCCGACTTTCGTCAGCGAGAAGCCGCCGGAAATGACGCCGCTGAGGCCGAGGCCGCCTGCGGCAGTCGAGCCGACGGAGGCATTCGACGCGAGAGTGACGCCATTCGCTATCGTGCTGACCAGTGCGGAGGAATTCGTCAGCGCGCCGGTGTTGTTCAGGCCATTGCCATTCAGTGTGATCGCGGTGCCGGCACCGGGATCGAATGCGGCGACCTGAACGTCCAGCGAACCGCCGCTGTTCACCGTGATGGAACGATTGGCCGTATTGCCGAGGCTGCTGACGTTGGGTGTCTTCACGGTCCCGCCGTTGATGGTGACATTACCCGTGAATCCGGTGTAACCGACCGCCGCGGCGCCGACTAGGAATATGCCGGCGCCGCTGCTGTTTACCGTGAGGTCGCCCGCGCCGCTGAACTGCGAGGCGTCGTCGAATTGCAACTGGCCGGCGGTGATATTGAAAGTGCCGCCGCCGGTGCCAATGACAAATCCCTTCGCGGTTGTGGCCGCTGGATTGTACGTGTTGCCCAGCAGTTGCACTGTGCCCCCGCCATTCAGCGTGATCGTCCGCGCACCGGCTGCGCCGAGCGGGTTGGCTATGTCACTGGCGTAGGCAAAGTTCATGACGAGCGTGCCGCCGGCGATGTTCACGTTGCCTGTGAATGTGTTTGCCGCGGTGAGGAAAACCTTGCCCGCGCCGGTGATGGTGACCCCGCCGCTGCCGCTGATCACGCTGTCAATCTTCATCGTGTCCGTCGCCTGATCGGCCCGGATGACGAGTTCCGCCGCGCCCGCCGCGACGATGCCGCCGCTGATTTGCGCCGTTCCGCCACCGCTCTTCAGGATGCCCCCGTTTGAGATCGTCAGCGTCTGTGCGGCGGGGGCACCGATGACAAAATTGAGATTCGATCCGCTGAGGTTGAGCGTGTTGATCGAGAGCGTGGTCTGGCCGGCAATCGAGCCTGTCACCTGCACATGCTGGCCGCCGAGTGCGCCGATGGTCGCGCCTGCGCCGGTGGTGGCGGTGCCCGCATCGCCACCGTAGTTGATGCCGCGCACAAAGCCGTTTGCGGTGTTCATGAACGCGTAGCCGGAGCCATTGAAGAACAGGCCCTGATTTTGAAAACCCGCGCTGACCGTGCCGAAGGAAATCGAATTGCTGGTCCCGTTTGTTCCGCCGCTGATCACGAAATTGCCAGTCGCGCCAGCCGAACGCGCACTGAGGGAGGCAAAGGTGATGCCGCCGCTGCCACCACCGCCGTACGTGGACTGCACATTTCCCGCGCCCGCGGTGAACGTGAGCGCACTGCTGAACGACTGCGTGCTGCCCGCGGCGGATTGCAGATAGCTGAACGTGCCGCTGCCGCCGCTGAAGGCGAGCGCCGCGCCCGCGATGCTGCCGCTACCGGTGTTCGCATCCAGAGTCAGCGTGCCGCCCTGGATGTTGGTGAGGCCGGTGTACAGATTCGCGCCGCGCAGGGTGAGGTTTCCCGCGCCGCTTTTTGTCAGCCCGAGGGAGGTCGCGCCGCCATTGCTGATGACGCCGCTGATCAAAGTGCTGCCCGCACCGGTGACGGTGAGCGTTTTCGCCGCAGCCGCACCGCCGGTCCCGCCGGCGACATTGCCGGCGATGTTCAGCAGGTTGGTCGTGCTGTTGTTCGTGAAAGTGTACGACGCAGCCGTGGCGTCCGTGCCGAGGACGAGCGCGGCATTGAACAGCTCATCCTGCACCACTGTGCCGGTCATTGTGATCGCGCCGCCGTTGTTCAGCGTGAGCGTCTGGGCGTTCACCGCGCCGGCGCCGATCGCATGGGCAGCCGCGGCGGATGACGTGAAGATGATCGTATTCACCGTGACGCCACCGACATCGAGGGTCGCAAATGTGCCCGCGGGCCCGTTGAAAGTGGCGGTGTCTCCGGTGCCTGGGATCCCGCCCGCCCAGTTCGCCGGGTCGCTCCAAATTCCGTTGTTGCCCGCGCCGTTCCATGTGCCGCTGGCCGCAAAGGCGCTCTGTGCGAGGCACAGCGTGAGCGCGGCGATGGAGCCGATGAGGGCGGAGGGACTGCGCGCGCAACGCGTCCTCTGTCTGTTTCTCTGGCGTGAGTTTCCACGAATGACGAGGGGAGCTTGCATGGGGGGTGACTGACGGGGGGTGACCGCAATATCAGAGGTTGGAAAGAACCGCTGCGTCGTGGACGCTAACAATTCGGGCAGACCGGCGCAAGAACTGGATGCACGATGTCAGGCCATTTTTCCAAGCCACGCGCGGGGCCGAACTCCCCTTGCCTTGCCGGGTGCCGGCCGGATTTCGCCATTCACGCCCGCATGCGGCGCGGCGCGCTCACTCTTCGCGCAGGGCTTTCACGGGATCGAGCTTCGCTGCGAATCGCGCGGGGATGTACGCGGCGGCGATGCAGATGACCATCGCGGTGCCGCAGATGATGAGGATATCCTGCGCGGTGATGGCTGAAGGGATGCCGGTGAGCTGATAGACGGCGGCGGGGAACACGTCGCGGTGCATGTAGTGGATGATGAGCTGGCGGGCTTCGTTGCGCCACGCGAGGATGCCCCATGCGAGGAGCAGGCCGAGTGCATTTCCAAAAATGCCGACGACAAATCCCTGGCCGACGAAGATGTTCACGATCTGCGAGGGCGACGCGCCGAGGGCCTTGATGACGCCGATCTCGCGCTTCTTCTGGACGATGACGGTGATAAGCGTGTTCGAGATCGAGAACGCTGCGACCACGACGATGATCATCAGAATGAAGGTCATCATCACGCGTTCCTGCACGACGGCTTCGAGGCGAGTGCGGTCGGCGTCCATCCACGAGGAGACGGAGTATTCGGGGCCGAGCTTGCTCGCGATATCCTTGCGGATGCGCTCGGCCCAGTCGGCGTCCTGCGTCTTGATGGAGATGCCGTGGACGGAATCCTCGAAGTCGTAAATTTCCTGGGCGACGGAGAGCGGGACGATGACGACGCTGGAGTCGAACTGATACACGTCGCTCTTGAAAAGGCCGACGACTTCCAGCTCCGCGGGGCGGACGAGGGATCGGATTTCCTTGATCGTCTTCGCGTTCGGATCCTCCTTTTCGAGGCGCTTCAGTTCCTCGGAAACCTTCGTGAGATTGCCAGGCCCGTGGAGGTTGATTTTGTCGCCGATCCGAATGCCGAGAGTTGCAGCGAGTTCGTAGCCCATCACACATTTTTCGCTGTCCAGCTCGTAGCGGCCGCCGGGCAGGATGAAATGCGGGATGTCAATGAGTTTCAGCTCGCCGTTCGGCTGCACGCCTCGGAGCGTGGCCCCGGTGAAGCTGCCATCGAATTCGAGCAGCATCGGCCCCATCACGTAGGGCGAGACGCCTTGGAAATTCGGGTAGTCCTTTTGCAACTGCTCCTGCAGCGACTCCCAGTCGTGCAGCGGCCCGGTCGCGCTGCTCACGCGCAGGTGCGGCTCGAAGCCGACGAGGTGCGATCGCAGTTCGCGATCAAAGCCGGACATCACCGCGATCACCACGACCAGCGCCATGATGCCCAGCGCCACGCCGAGCACCGAGAGCACGGTGATGACGGAGACAAAGGTGCGCTTCGGCTTCAGGTAGCGCAGTGCGAGATAAAGGCTGAATGGCAGCTTCACTTTGGAAAGAGAGGGCGCGGACGGTGGGGGAGCAGTCGCGATGCGTCAATGGCCATGAATTCGCGAAATTTGCATTGACACTCCTTAGCGGGAGGCTTTGCTTCGCATCACCATGAAAAAGCTCCTTTCCCTCCTGATGTGCTACGTGTTCTTGCAAGCGGAATCCTTCGCGCTGCGTGGCGGGCCAAACAGCTCGGGAGCTCCGAAAGTGTTCGGGTTCTATTCCGGCGTGTTGATTGACACTGGCAATGCGGTCAATTCATCGAGCATGGGGTTGTTTTTGCTTTCTGCCTCTGGATCCGGGGCGTCAACGGGTCAGGTTGTGATTTTCTCGTCCTCGACTGTTGGAAGCGACAGTTTCAATTGCGTGATGACCGGGCTGAGTGATACCTCGCGAGGGGGTAGCGGAAACTTTGTCGGCATCTTCTCCGGCGCGGCACTCGTCGGGGCAACGTCTGAAACAAAATCCATCTCTGGATCGATGACAGCTAGTGCGGTTCTGGGGACTGGAAATTCGACCCCGCGACTCAAGGGGACGGCAACATCGAAAACCGTCGCCATCAGCACTAGTATTGCGGCCAATGGCATCACCATTGACAATGGGAACGGAACTTTCACAAGTTTTGGAACGGTCGATGGAACTTTCGTTGGGCCAGTGATCAAATATATCGTGGATGGCTTTCAGGTGAATTCTTTGAACACTGGGTTCTCACTTGGCGGAAATGGTGGCTAGACCGGACTAGGACTTCCATTCGGGCAATAGTGGCCGCTTTTGAGATTTCGCTGAATGGAAACCTCAAAGTTCCAGACCCGAATCGAGTTGGAAGCGAGAATCCGGGCCATGACTCTTTTGGAAGTCATGGTGGTGCTTGTCATCATCACCATCCTCGCTTCGATGCTGGTTCCATTCTACGGCAGTATGACTTCACGGGCCGATGAGCTGCACTGCGTCGCAAACCTCAAGGCTCTGCACGTCGCAGCCAACGGATACCTGCAGGCGGTGGGCTCCTGGCCGCAAATTCCACAGAAACTCATCATCGAAGATCATCAGACCTATGCCCATTCCTGGGTGGATGCGCTGAAGCCGTACGGTGTGTCGCATAAGACATGGATTTGCCGTTCGATGCAGCGGTCGCAGGGACTTTCGATGGATGCCATAGATAAACCCGATGCCAAGCCAGAGGACTACCGGGTTGATTTCCTTGCGGCACCGTTTGATGAAAATCCGGCCTCGCCACGCATGAATCCAACCTACCCTTGGTTCATTGAACGGGCAGGATTGCATCCTCGGGGAAATCTGCTGATCCTGACCGACGGCAGTACCACCTCACTGTTTAATCTGACTGGCAAGACACTCGCCAATTGAAGTCTGGAGCCGGATTGGCGGTTTGCTTTGGCGAATTTGGCGAATTTCTCGTGAGCCAGTGACCGGCGCGTCAAACGGCCCTTGCTCCCGGAGCGCGTGCAATCATAGCGTCCTTCCATGAAAATCCTCGTCACCGGCGGTGCCGGTTTCATCGGCTCGCATTTGGTGGAGCGCTGTCTCGGGCTTGGCCATGGCGTGGAGGTGATGGATGATTTCAACGACTTCTACGACCCCGCGATCAAGCGTGCGAATGTCGCGAGTTTCGCAGGCAAAGTGCCGCTTCACGAACTGGACATCCGCGACGGCGTGGCGGTGCTCCGTGTCGTGATGGAAGGGAACTTTGACTGCATCGTGCATCTCGCCGCGCGTGCGGGCGTGCGGCCATCGATCCGCGATCCGAAGCTGTATCTCGATACGAATATCACCGGCACCTTCCATCTTCTTGAGGCGGCGCGGCAGGCCGGTGTCCCGCGGTTCGTCAATGCAAGCAGCTCAAGCGTGTACGGTGTGTTGAAAACGCTGCCTTTCCACGAAGACCTCGCACTCAACCGGACCATCTCGCCCTACGCGGCCACGAAACTCGCCGCCGAGCAGCTCTGCTCGAACTACTCGCATCTGCACGGGCTTCGCGCGATCAGCCTCCGCTTTTTCACGGTGTATGGCCCGCGGCAGCGGCCGGACCTTGCGATCCATTCGTTCACGCGGGCGATTCTCGAGGGGCGGCCGATCGCGCAGTTCGGTGACGGCTCCACGCGGCGCGACTATACTTACATTGCCGACATCATCGGAGGCGTCGTGGCGAGTCTGAGCTACGACAGGCAGATGTACGATGTCTTCAACCTTGGCGAAAGCCAGACCACGACGCTCTCGGAACTGATCGCGCTGATCGAAAAAGCCGTCGGGAAAAAGGCAATCATCGAGCGCAAGCCGGAGCAGCCCGGCGATGTGCCGGTCACATTTGCGGACATCTCGAAGGCGCGCACGCAGCTCGGCTACGACCCCCGTACGAAGATCGCAGAGGGCGTTCCAAAGTTTGTGGAATGGTTCCTCCAGTCGCGGCGGTAGGGCAGGGTGGCACCGGGAAAAGCGGCAGCGCTTTCCTTTTCGCGGTGGAAGCCCATACATTCGCCACATGGCGACACCGCAGACAGCCGTTGAACTTCTCCAGGCTTTGATTCGCATCCCGAGTGTGAACCCCGAAGGCGATCCCGGCACTTCGCACACGGGCGAGCAGAAGATCGCGGAATGGCTGGCGGAATGGCTGCGCCGCGAGTTTCCCGAAGCGCGTGTGGAATTGCGCGACGTGCTGCCGGGGAGGCCGAATGTGGTCGCGCGGTTTTCCGACGGTGCGGATAAAAAGCCGCGGCTGCTTTTCGCGCCGCACACGGACACGGTGAGTGTGGGCGGGATGACGATCGATCCCTTCGGAGGCGAACTGAGCGAGGATCGCGTCTGGGGCCGCGGCGCAAGCGACACCAAGGGCACGATGGCTGCGATGCTGTGGGCGCTGCGCGAATCGCGGGAACGCCTCGGCGCGCTCGGCCACGAGGTGTGGTTCGCGGGATTGTGCAGCGAGGAGGCGGGGCAGCACGGAGCACGCGCGCTCGCGGAGCAGGAGCGGTTTGATTTTGTGATCGCCGGGGAGCCGACCGGGCTCGATGCCGTCGTCGCACACAAGGGCGCGCTGTGGCTCACGCTCACGACTCGGGGCCGTGCGGTTCACGCCGCGGCCCCGGAGCGCGGCGAAAATGCAATCTACAAAATGGCGGATGTCCTGCGCTGCGTCCGCGACGAACTTCCGGCAATCCTCGGAGCCACGGAGCATCCGCTGCTGGGGCGGACCACGGTGAGCGCTGGCACGGTGAACGGCGGAAGCAAGATCAACATCGTTCCGGATGTCTGCACCGCGGAGCTGGACATCCGCTACCTGCCGGGCGACGCGGCGCTGCTCGAACGCGTGAGTGCGCGACTCCAATCAGTTTGCGCGGACTTGGAAATCGAGCACATGTGCTCGCAGCCGATGCTGACGGACAGCTCTCACTCCGTGATCCGGCTGCTGCAGGAATGCGGCTCCGAGTGCATCGGTGCGCCGTGGTTCAGCGATGCCGGAGTTTTTGCCGTGGCCGGCATGCCTGCGATCGCCCTCGGCCCCGGCTCGATCGCGCAGGCGCATACCCGGGATGAATGGATGGCTGTCGAGGATTTGGAAAAGGGCGTCGCGTTTTTCCGCGACTTTATCGCGCGACTCTAGCGGTCGCTTTGGCGGCTACTTGTTTTTTGCGGCCTTCTTCGCTCCCTTGACTTTGTCGTCCGCGGGATTGCGGAGGTTCTCGGCCTTGGTCTGGCCGCCCCCTTCGCTGAAGACGACGATCACGTGCTCGCCGGCCTTGAAGTCTGCGAAGGTGGCCTTTGCGCGCTGGCCGAAGACCGTGCCGGGATAGATCGCGAAAGTGCGCGTGCCTTTCTGGCCTTTGACGGTGACGCTGGTCGCGGTGATCGCAGTGATGTCGCCTTCGAAATCAAACGGCTTGGGTGCCGGCTTGGCCTGGGAGAGGGAGGCCGTGAGAAAGAGGATGACGGTGGCGAGGAGGGAGACGATGAAGTTCATGCGATCAGCATGGTGACTGTTTCCGTCTTTGAGGCAAGCCTCTGCGGGCTACAGCTTCCGATCCGCCTGCACGCTGCGGAGGTGGATCGTCTTGCTGTCGAGATCATGGATCGCGCGGATGTAGCGCACGGTGCGGCTGCGCGAACGCATGAGGATGCTGTGCGTGATCGCCTTTCGCCCGACGAGCTTCACGCCCGGGAGCAGCGTGCTGTCGCTGATTCCCGTCGCACAGAAAATGCAACTGTCGCCCCAGACCAGTTCCTTGCAGCGATAAACGCGTGTGAGATCGGCCTCGCCGACCGCGGCGATCCCGGCGGCGCGTTCGGCGTCGTCGCGGGGTTTCATGCGGAGCAGCATTTCGCCGCCGAGGGCGTTTAGTGCGGCCGCAGTGAGGATGCCCTCGGGCGAGCCGCCAATGCCGTAATAGATGTCCACGTCACTGTCTGTGAGCGACGGGGAGACGGCGGCGGTGATGTCGCCATCCGTGATGAGGCGCAGTGCTGCGTCGGCCTTGCGCACGTCGGAGATGAAGTCCTCGTGCCGGTCGCGCTTGAGCGTCATCACGACGAGTTCGCTCACGCGTTTGCCGAGCGCCTCGGCCACGCGGCCCAGCGTCAGCGCGATGGGATCATCGAGCGAAATCTGCGGCATCCCCTGTTCGATGGCGCGCACCACCCCGGGACCGTACGCCAGCTTCTCGGAGTAGAAAGTCGGCAGGTTCCGCATGACGTGCGGGCTTTTCTCCGTCGCCTCGCTGGCGGCCATCACGGAGATGCTGTTCGGCAGGCCGTAGGCGATGTTCGTGGTGCCATCGATCGGATCGAGCGCGATTTCAAATCGCGGTGAGCCTGGCTTCCATGTGCCGAGGTGGTCTCCTAGAAAAATCCCGGGAGCGTTGTCCTTTTGCCCCTCGCCGATGACGACCTCGCCGCAGATGTCCACGAGATCAAACACGCCGTAGATCGCATCGCACGCCGCGCCGTCCGCCTTTTCCTTTTCGCCGCGCCCGAGCCAGGGGACGGAATTGAGCGCCGCATTTTCCGTCGCGCGCACGAACTCGAATTCAATCGTGCGCTCGGGATCCATCGAAGTCAGGGAGTTCATCGCGTAAGCGTCGCGGATCTCCGCGTCTGCGGTCAATCACGCGCTCCCCGAAAAAACGAACCGCCCCGCCGGCCTTGCGACCGACGGGGCGGGGTGTGATTGGTCTTGTTCCGGCTCAGTTGTTCGCCGCGATCGCTGCGATGTCCTCCGCGTCGAGCTTCGAGGTCAGCAGATGCTCGATCGGGTGCTCGCGCTTGCGCAGGGCGCGGCGGAGTTTCGCCAGAGCGATGTTCTGGAGTTGGCGGATGCGCTCGCGGGTGACGCCGAATTTCTGGCCGACTTCCTCGAGCGTGCGGGCCTTGCCGCCGTCGAGGCCGAAGCGCGAATTGATAATCTTCCGTTCGCGCGCATCGAGTACGCCGAGGAGTTCTCCGAGTTCCTCCTGGAGATTTTTGTCTGAGAGGTTTTCGGCGGGGTCCACGGCGGTGTCGTCGCCGACGAGTTCGCCGAATTCCGTGCCGTCGTCGTCATTCATCGGCGCATCAAGCGAAGCCGGGCGGATGCTCACCGTACGGAGTTGCGAGAGCTTCGCGGCGGAAATGCCGACTTCCTCGGCGAGTTCGTCGTCAGTGGGTTCGCGGCCGAGTTCCTCGCTCATCGCCATCGCGAGGCGCTTCACTTTCGCGATTTTGTCCACGAGGTGAACGGGCAGGCGGATCGTCTTGGACTGGTTGGCGAGCGCGCGCTTGATGGACTGTTTGATCCACCACGCGGCGTAGGTCGAGAGCTTGCCGCCTTTCGCGGGATCGAAACGCTCGACGGCCTTCATGAGGCCGATGTTGCCTTCGGAAACGAGGTCGAGCAGCGGCAGGCCGAGATTGCCGTAATCATGGGCGATTTTTACAACCAAGCGCAGGTTGGCCTTGATCATCAGGGCGCGGGCTTTCATATCGCCCTTCTTGATTTTCGCGGCGAGGTCAATCTCCTCTTGGATCGTCAGAAGCGGAGTCTGGCCGATCTCACGGAGGTAGATTTTGAATCCTGAATCAGAGTCGTCGTATTTAGCCATGTTGGTAGCCTGTGCTTTCGGTTAAGGGTGAGCAGATTTCGTGCGGTATTGAATAGGGACTTTGGAAACGCGGTTGGTGGTCAATATTCTATTCGTGTAATTGCATTGTATGGACGCATCCTTCTGGAATTTTGTTCAAATATTCAAGAAACTTTTTATCACGCGCGGTATGTAGTCAATGGGATAAACAAGTTTGCTCGCGGTTCTTTGATGCAAGTTCAGGCCTTTTGTTCAAGAAACATTACCAAGTTAAGCGATTTTTCATTCGGCGGACATCGCCTCGAAAATGCGATAAAGTGGGCGTTACCGATTCGGAACGGAGGACGGGACGGCTCCACAAGAATCCGCCTTCTCACGGGCCCGCGTGGCGTCTTTTTTTCCGTCTGTCGGCTCAGGGCTGGATTTCACGATGCACGCCGATTTCGAAAATTATCTCCGAGGGATTTGTCTCGCTGGCCTTCGGGGAAAGGTCGAGCGCACGGTAGGCTGCCTCAAGTTTCCGGGTATCGCTGCGCAGTTCGGGAAACACCGCGATGAGACGTTGTTTTGTCCAGTGCTTCGCAAGACCGCGATCCACGGGATGGATCTTCGGCGGCCGGCCGAGCGCTCGCTGGAGGAAGGTGGAGAGGTTCATGGCACCCCTTTCCAAACACCAGCGCGACCGTTTCGTTTGAAAGATTTCCGCGATGGGATCAGCCCGGCCGCAGCCGGGTGGCCAGGGCGATCGCGTTCAGGACTGCGATGATGAAGAGCGGTCTGCCAGAGCGCGCGACGGCAGCGGAAGCGACATCCCTTTCCCTCATCGCAAACGCCATCAGCCCCGGCCAGACGAGCCAGGCGAGCCAGTTTTGCCACGGCACGCCGAGCACGGGGCTCGCAGCACCTGTTTCCCGCAGCCACCAGCCGCGGTTGGCGCGAACAGGCCACTCGAGATTGAACACGGTGAGCAAGACCAGTCCCGCCGTAAGGACGGCGACCGACATGTGGCTTGCGCGGGGACGCATCCAGAGCACTGCCTCGCGTGAGCCCATCGTGAGCACTGGCCACAACAGCACCCAGCCGAGCGACACGCCGAGAAACTTCATGCCCAGCGCGCTGCCGAAAGTGAGCTTGCCGAAAAGCACGCTGGTTTTCACATTCACCACTCCCAGCACGAGCGCGCCGCCCGCGGAAAAGGCGAGCCACTCCCGGGCCGTGCGCAGGCCGTGCGCGCTTGTCAGGACGAGGTGCAGATTCATCGTCGCGAGCGCCAGCCACACGAGGTCTGCATCATCCGCGAGAATCAGCACTGCACGGCGCAGCGCCTCATTCGGCGGAGCGGGCGTGCCCACGACGAACCCCAGTTCATCCGTCCCGACCGGCGCGATCCACACCACGGCGAGCCATGCGCTCCAGACGAGGAAGACACCCCAGAGCACCCCCACGAGCGGTTCGAGCGAGCGGGAAACGAGGGAGCGTGACATCGCGCGGACTGTGCCGGGTCGGGCCGCGTTCCGCAAAATGATAGTTGCGATTGCGTGCCCAGAGGTTAAAGGGAACGCCTGATGACATTCAAAGAGTTCGGCCTGTCCGAAGCGGTGGTGCGCAGCGTCGAAGCCAAGGGCTACCTCAATGCCACACCGATTCAGGAACAGGCAATGCCCCTCGTTTTGCAGGGAAAAGATGTAATGGGCTCCGCCCAGACCGGCACCGGCAAGACCGCAGCCTTCGCCCTTCCGATCCTCACCATGCTCGGTGAGCACGGCAAACTGCGCGCACTGATTCTTGAGCCGACGCGCGAACTTGCCCAGCAGGTTCACCAGAGTTTCACCGACTACGGCAAGGAAAGCGGCCTGCGCACCGTCATCATCCACGGCGGCGTCGGCTACGGCAACCAGCGTGACGAACTCGCCAAGGGCGCCGACGTGATTGTCGCGACACCAGGCCGCCTGCTCGACTTCATGGAAGACGGCACCATCAAGCTCGGCGACATCCGCCACCTTGTGCTCGATGAAGTAGACCGCATGCTGGACATGGGCTTCCTCCCGGACGTGTCGAAAATCATCAAGCAGACCCCGAAGGATCGGCAGACCCTTTTCTTCTCCGCGACACTCCCGCCGGAACTCGAGACGCTCACCAAGTGGATCCTCCGCGATCCCATCGCCATCGAGATCGGACGCCGCCAGAGCGCCGCCGACACCGTCTCGCACGCGCTTTATCCCGTCGCAAAGGATCAGAAAATGGACCTCCTCCTCGCGATGCTGGAGGCCACGGAATACAAGAGCGTCCTCATCTTCACGCAGACAAAAGTCGCCGCCGACATGGTCACCCGCCGGCTCGCGAACATGAACCACCTCGTCGCCGCGATGCACAGCGACCGCAGTCAGGGCGAGCGCACCGAGGCCCTCGCGGGATTCAAGAGCGGCAAATACGAAGTGCTCGTCGCCACCGACATCGCCGCGCGCGGGCTCGATATCGCGGGCGTCACGCACGTCATCAATTACGACGTGCCGCTACATCCTGAGGATTACGTCCACCGCATCGGCCGCACCGGCCGCGCGCTGCAGAGTGGCGACGCCTTCACCATTTTCACCGCAGGGGAAATTGACGCCGTGCGGAAAATCGAGCGCTACATCGGCACGAAGGTCGAACGCACGAAGCTGCCGAATTTCAAATACGTGTACACCGCGCTCTTCGACGAAGCCTCGCTGAAACCCGGCGGCCCCGGCAAGGGGGTCCGCACGCTGACAGGCTACAGCTTCGGCTGGCGAAAGTAGCCGCGACTGGCAGCGCTCACGCGTCGGTGAACGGCCCGGCGCTCTGGCCGGAAAGTTTTTCGCGCACCTTCACGCCATCAAGCGTCGCGACCTCTGTCTTGGCCTTCAGCGCCAGCGCAGCAGCACAGCCTGCAGCTTCACCCATTGCCATCGCGGTCACGGTCACGCGCGTGGAAGCGTGCGCGCCGCGTGTCGCGGAATGGCAGCGGCCGGCGACGAGCAGGTTCCCGATTTTCTGCGGCACGAGCGAGCGGAAGGGGATGTCGTACGGCTCAGGCTGCACCTTCTTCGGGTCGAAGTCATTCGCGCTGCCGATTACCGTCTTGTTCGGATGCAGATCGAGATACCAGCAGCCCGTCGCGATCGCGTCGTCGAAGCGCCGCGACTTCATCAGATCATCCTCGCTCAGCACATGCTGCCCGATGATCCGCCGCGACTCGCGCACACCGATCCACGGATAGGCCTCGAGAAAATACGAGTCCGCAAACGCCGGCACATCGCGCTTCCACGCGCGGAACATCGTGTGCGCATCCGCGCGCCCCTGCATCTCCGCGCGCGTGAGGTCCGCCGCATTCGTGGGGTCGGCAGGCACGCGCACGCCATGCACGTAGATTTCATTTTCCCCGTACATGAACATCACGCCCGGCCCGTAGAAAAACGGCAGTTCACCGCGCTTCTGCGCCTCGACGAGTGCGGCGCGGCACGGCCCGCCGATGCCCGGCACGTTCTGCACATTGCCGATGCGGAAGTGCAGGGTGAGCGGCTGCACCTCGGCATTCTGCTCGAATGGCGCGCCCGCCCACGCCGCGACATCCGCGTCGCCTGTGCAATCAATCACCGTCTTCGCCTGCACATTCACAAGCCCGTCCTTGTTCGCCACGATCACCGACGTGATGCGCCCGCCGTCGCTGCGCACGTCGCAGACGAACGAATTGAACAGCACGGTGAGGTTGTCCCTGTGCTCCTGAAAAGTCCGATCGAGCAGCAGCTTGAACTCAAATGTGTTCGGGATCGTCGGATTGTGTTTCGCCATCGTCTTCGCATCCGGCGCGCACACGCCGGACTTCGAGAGC
>JBDSAR010000493.1:0-6276 GCA_039922035.1 Chthoniobacteraceae bacterium | reverse complement strand
CGAGCGTGTGCCCGCCGCCGCCGAACGCGGAGGCGATCTCGCAGACGTCCGTGCTCTTGTCCTTCGATCGCAGCGAAACGCGGACGAGGCCGTCGGGAAGCTCCTCGAAAAATGCGGCGACGCGCACTCCCTCGATGGAGCGGATGTGATCGATCAGCCCCTCGGTGTCGTCAGGCTTCGTGCCGAGCCCGCGGACGATGGTGAGCGGGAGCGCGATGCTCGCGACACGATCGTCACTGGAGAAGCGCATCACGTTCAGCATCGCCTTGAGCAGCTCGATGCGACGGCGCGGGTGACTTTCGTAGAGGTTCTGCGAAAGCGTGCCGACGTTCACGCCGAGGCGCACCAACTCCGCGCCGATCTCGTAAGTGCGCGCCGTGGTGTTCGGGTACTGGAAGCTGCCGGTGTCCGTGCTGATGGCGACGAAGAGGCTGTCGGCCATCTCGTACGTGAGAGGCAGATTCCCCGCGCGGCAAAGCTCGAAAAGAATCTGGCCGGTCGCGGGCGAAGTGGAATCAATGAAATTCAGATCGCCGTAACGCGGATTCGAGACGTGGTGATCCAGGTTGATCCACGTGCCCGCGCTTTTCACAGCCTTCACGCAACGTCCGCCGCGTTCCTTCACCGCGGTGTCGAGCATGATGGCGACGTCGAAGTCCTGCGGCTCAGCGGGCGGCTGCGTGACGAGTTCGGAGCCGTGCAAAAAGTGGAAGCGCTCGACGCAACCGTCATCGTTCCACATTTGCACGTCCTTGCCGAGCTGGCGCAGGCAGAGGCCCATCGCGATCGTGCAGCCGAGGGCATCGCCATCGGGACGGATGTGCGAGATGACGACGAAGCGCTGCTTCGTGCGAATCACCTCCGCGATTTCCGCGAGCGTGGAATCAACTGGCATTGTCCGAGGCAGAAGGTGCGGGCGGCGCGGGCGGCTCCGGCGGAAGATGGAGATCGTCGAGGATCTGCAGGATGCGGTCACCGCGCTCGCCGGTCTCATCGAGCTTGAAATGCAGATGCGGCGTGAATTTCAAAATGATGCGGCGGCTGAGTTCGCGCTGCAGTTTGAGCCGTGCATCGTGGAGTTGCGCGAGCGCCGCGTGCTGCTCTTCGGGCGTGCCGATGACACCGATGTATACATGCGCGCTCTTGAGGTCGGGCGTGATGTCCACTTCCTTCAGCGTGACGAGCTTCGCCTGGAAGGTGATCTCGCGGCGCACAAGCGCGCCAAGCTCGCGCTTGATGGATTCGTTGACTCGGTCGAGGCGGTTCTTCATGGCGTTGTTGAGTGTTGAAAGTTGAGAGTCGGGAGGAAAGAAGGCGGGTCCGCCTCTCCACTCTCAACCTTCCACTCTCAACGGTCCGCTCACAGCGTCTGCGGAACTTTTTCGAGCAGGTAGCACTCGATGATGTCGCCGACCTCGTACTCGGTGTAGTCGCCGAGCTTGAGGCCGCATTCGACACCGCTGCGCACTTCCTTCACGTCGTCCTGGAAACGTTTCAGCGTCGCGATGCCGCCGTCGTAGATTGGCTGGCGGTTGCGAATCACGCGCGCACGGCCCGTGCGCTGGATGCGGCCATCGCTGACGTAGCAGCCAGCGACGATGCCCTTGGTGAGTTCGAAGACCTGCTTCACCTGCGCGTGGCCGATGATCTGTTCGCGATTTTCCGGGTCGAGGAGACCCGCCATCGCTTCCTTCACCTGATCGATGAGTTCGTAAATGATCGAGAACAGCTTGATCTGGATGCCTTCCTTCTTCGCGGCCTGCGAAGCGTTGTTCTCGACCTTCACGCCGAAGCCGACGATGACCGCGCCGCTCGCTGCGGCGAGCAGCACGTCGCTCTCGGAGATCGGGCCGACCGCCGAATGAATGATGTTGAGGTCCACCTTCCTGCTCTCGATCTGGTTGACCGAAGTGGTGATCGCCTCGAGCGATCCCTGCACGTCGCCCTTGAGGATCAGCGTCAGCGCAGGCTTCTGGCCCTGCTTGATGGTCTCAAAAATATTCTCCAGCGTCGCGCGGCGCGGTGCGGTGAGTTTGCCGAGGCGCTTCGCTTCGAGCCGATCCGTGCTGAGCTGCTGCGCACTGCGCTCGTTTTCCATTACGATCATCTCGTCGCCGGCATTCGGCATTCCGGAGAAACCGATCACCTTGGCGGGAGTCGCGGGGCCGGCTTCCTTCATGTTCGCGCCGGTCTCGCTCACGAGCGCCTTCACCTTGCCCGAGTAGTCACCGCAGATGAAGGCCTGGCCGACTTTGAGCGTGCCCATCTTCACGATGACCGTCGCCGTCGGGCCGCGGCCCTGCTCGATCTGCGCCTCAATCACGCTCGCGCGTGCGGGCACCTTCGAGTTCGCCTTGAGTTCGAGGACTTCGGCCTCGAGCAAAATCATCTCCAGCAGGTGCTCGATGCCCTGCCCCTTGATGGCGGACACGGGGCACACGATCACTTCGCCACCCCAGTCTTCGGGCTGGAGTCCCTTTTCCTGGAGCTGTCCCTTCACGCGATCGATGTTTGCGCCCGGCAGATCGATCTTCGTGATGGCCACGATGATCTTCACCTTCGCTGCTTTCGCATGGCTGATCGCCTCGAGCGTCTGCGGCATGATGCCGTCGCTCGCATCCACCACGAGCACGACGATGTCCGTCACCGTCGCACCGCGCGAACGCATCGCGGTGAATGCGGCATGGCCGGGCGTGTCGAGGAAAGTGATGGAGTGCTCCTTGCCGTCCTTGGCCTTGTGCTTCACCGCGTAGGCACCGATGTGCTGCGTGATGCCGCCGGCCTCGCCTGCCGCCACGCGGGCGCGGCGGATCGTGTCCATCAGCGTCGTCTTGCCGTGATCCACGTGCCCCATGAAAGTGACCACCGGCGGGCGCACCTTGAGCACATCGGGCTCGTCATCCTCGGCGACTTCCTCGGGCTTCGGCGCGGGGGGTGCCACGACTTTCGTCTCAGGCTTGTGGACACCGCCGCCTTCCTTGCGGCGATCCTTTTCAAACTTGAAGCCGTGGATTTCGCAAATCTTCGACGCGACTTCGGTCTCAAGGTTCTGGTTCTGGTTCGCGAAGACCCCGATATCCATCAGGTTCTTGATCAGCACGAACGGCTTCAGATTCAGCGCAGCCGCGAGATCCTTGACGGAGAATGGCGGCTTGAGATGGATCAGCTTTTCACCATTCGGCGAAACCTCGGCGCTGGGCGCTTCAGCCGGAGCTTCTGCCGCCGGAGCCACCGGCACCTCGGACACGACCGGCGCAGCCGCTGCAGCGGTCGCCGCGTCATTGATTCTCGAAATGGTCGGCAGGACGGGATTCGTCAGCGAGGAAGGCTTGCGCACGCGCGGCGTTTTCGGCTTGTCATCCCCGTCAATCAGTGAAAGCGCCTCCTTCGGCTTTTCCACCACTGGCTCCTCGCCCGCCTTGGGCCCCCTCTTTGATTTTACCGGCTTTTTCTCCTCCGGTTCGGCAGGCGCCACTACAGGCGCCTTCCTGCCCGTGATGGGCTTAAAAACAGATTTGACTGGCTTGTCGCCTGCGGCGGCTCCTGTGCTCTTGCTCTTTGTCGGCATGAATCGAAATGGTTTCCTTGGTATTCATGGCTTCACTTATTGTGAAACCACACTGGCGTTCTTGGCCTTGTTGACGATCTCCTCGGCGACCGCGAGGTCAATCCCCGCAGCGTCCACGACATCCTGTGCCGAGACATCCGCGACGACTTCCACGGCATTCATGCCGACGGCGACGAGTTTCTGCGCGACCTCCTGGCTGATGCCGAGGCCGTCCATAAGTTGTTTCTCCGCGACCGAAAGGTTCGCCTTGAAGGCATCTTTCGCGGAGGTGTCCTCCTCGATGTTGATCTCCCATCCGGTCAGACGCGCGGTGAGGCGCGCATTCTGTCCGCGCTTGCCGATGGCGAGCGAGAGCTGATCGTTGTCCACACGCACATCCACCGTCTTGCGTGCCTCATTGAGCGTCACGCTCCTCAGCTTCGCCGGCTTCAGCGCCTCCATCACGAGTTCCTTCACATCGGAAGACCAGCGGATGATGTCCACCTTCTCGTTGTTGAGTTCGCGCACGATGTTCTTCACGCGCGCACCCTTCATGCCGACGCATGCGCCGACCGGGTCCACCTTCTCATTCGCGCTGAAAACCGCGACCTTCGTGCGAAAGCCCGCCTCGCGCGCGATGGCCTTGATCTCCACCGTGCGATCCGCGATCTCCGCGACTTCAGTTTCAAAAAGACGGCGCACGAAATTCGGATGGCTGCGCGAGAGCACGATTTCCGGCCCGCGCGCCGTGTTCTCCACCGCCACGACATACGCCCGCACGCGGTCGCCGATGGCGTAGTCCTCAGTCTGCACGCGCTCGCGGTTCGGCATCACCGCCTCGAATTTCCCGAGATCGATCATCACATCCTGCCGCTCAAAACGCCGCACGATGCCCGACACGATCTCGCCCGCGCGATCACGGAACTCATCATAAATCATCTGCTTCTCCGCCTGCCGGATGCGCTGCATGATGGCCTGCCGCGCCGTCTGCGCGCCGATGCGCCCGAGATCCCTCGGCGTCACATCCACCCAGACCTCCTCGCCCACCTTCACATCGGGCTTCGCCGCCTTCGCCTTGGAAAGCGCGATCTCGTCGTGCTTGTTCGCCACCTTGTCCACCACGATGAGCTGTGCACGCGCTTGGATTGCCCCAGTCTTCGGGTCCATCACCACCTCGAGGTTCCGACCGGCCTCGACCGACTTCTTGGCCGCACTCAGAAGTGCGCTCTGTACAGCCTCGATCAGGACATCCCTTTTGATGCCCTTCTCCTTCTCGAGGTACTCGATCATCGCGATAAATTCGGCGTTCATGGCTTTGGTTAAAATGTCGTTACGCCGGGAACAAAAAAAGTGGGCTGTAAACCCACTTTGCAGTGTCCGGGTCGGCGTTGAATGGCAGGAAGGTAGGGAAAGAATTCACATGCGTCAAGCGATTGCATTTGCACTGTTTTACTCTCCAGCGCTGTGCCGCCTCCGAAATGACGGCTCGTTCCCCTGCTATTTTCCGAGGGCGGGCGTCAGTGCGCAGAAATTCCAAGCAGCTTCAGCGCAGCAGCTTCTGACTGGCCTTCAAAAACCAGGTAGTCCGCCTTCTCGACGTGGAGACGGTTGTCCGCGCCGCACTCGATGGAAAAGCGTCCCGGCATGGGGTTCGGATCCGCGGCTTCGAGGATCGTCCGGCCATCGAGCACCACACGGAGCCGTCCGGCGAGGCGCACGAGGAGGAAATCGTGGGTGGAGCTCCCCAGTTTCACATCGTCCTTCTCAACGAGCAGCGTGTTGGGGGCATCATTTCGGACATTGTAAGCTAGGAGGAGCTTCCCCGGCCTGAAAAAAGCACGCGCAGCACCGCCGACACCGCCGTCATCGTGATGGAAATTCAGGATCATCCGGCTGTCCTCGCTCGTCGCACGCACGCGCAGCGCACCTTCGGAAACCGCCTGTGCGGGATACTTCCAATGGTTGCCTTTTGGCAAGAGGTAGCCCTGCGTGGTGTGTTCCGAATTCCTGATGAATTCACTCAGCGGCGGCTCGGCGAACGCATCGCGCCAAGGTACGACACTCGGGGCAGACGGTGCGGAGGATGCCGCGAGTGGCCCTGCGCCCCCGGCACCGGGAGAGCGGACGGCCAGCCTCTCGCCGGCGGAAGGCGCGCCAGCGCGAATGTTTTTCCAGGCAGACCAACCGAGCGTGCCGAGGACGGCAAGGATGACGACACCGATGATGATCAGCTTTGTGTAAGAAGTCCCCTGCGCGGGGCGCGAAGTCTTGCGCCGCGCGACGGAGCGCTGGCCCTCGGTGCGCTGTGCGGCGCGATTGGGTGTCGTACGCCGGGCCACGGTGCGTGAGAACACGGTGCCGACTGCGGTGCGGAATTCGACGGCACTGGAATAACGGGCGTCGCGTTCCGCCTGGAGCGCGCGATCCACGATGCGGTCGAGGTGCTTGTCGAGGCCGGGGACGGCGCGCGACAGCGGCTCGAAACGCCCGCGCGGGAGGTGACCGGTGAGCATCTCGTAAAGCATCACGCCGACCGCGAAGAGATCGGCCCTCGCATCCACATTTGCCGCGGCCTTTAGCGCCTCGGGCGCCATGTAGTCGGGTGTGCCGATGGTCACCTGGCTGCTCGTGAGTTGCGACGTGCCTGGCTGGGTGCTCTTGGCGAGGCCGAAGTCGGCGACCAGCACGCGACCCTTGTCATCCACCATGATGTTCGCGGGCTTGATGTC